>CACBNQ010000009.1 GCA_902540655.1 uncultured Alphaproteobacteria bacterium
TTATCGGTAAAAGAAAGAGAAAAGATGATATGCCAAAATACGCTATCTTTATCGCTGATGAGAATTATGAATTTGCCATTCTGGCAGATGAAATCTTGGGCTTTTGCACTCTCAAGGGGAAGAACAACTCTTTGCTCAAAAAATCACAAGAGACAATTTTTCAAATTGAAAACTTGGATGACTATGGATTGGTAAAAGTAGTTGATGTAAAGAACTTGGAGCTACACAATTCTTTAAAGGCACTAAAAGAGAAAAAGGTCACTGTTGGTGAAATTGAGGTTGAAAAATCAAAAAAAACTACAACAGAAAAATACTTCACATTTTATATAGATGGTAAATTTTTTGCTTTTGATCTCACAAAGGTTAGAAGAGTATATCACATGGATACGGTGAAGTTACTAGATACAAACAGTCTCAACGGCTTCTTTCTAGCCGACTTTAATGACCTCATTTGTCCCTTAATATCAACTGAAAAGAGAAAAAATATATTTCAGGTTTTTGTTCCAAGCGATGACAAAGGTAGTAATCAAGTTTTAGCTTTTGCGACTGACGATGATTGCTATATTTCAGAGGTTGATACAGCTTCAATAAAGAAAATTTCATTGCAAAGTTCAAGACAAAATAACTGGGATTTATGTAAACTGGGTTCCAGCTTTGAGGAGCACTCATTATATTCGTTCAGCGATAACAACAATAATCAGGTAAATATTGTTGAACTCAACTTACTGAAAAAGTTCACTGAAAGTTTACCATTTTCCCCATTCAGATCCTTAAAGAGAGAAAGTGGACAAAAAAATTTAGTAAAGAACATAGTAATAAACGAAGGAGACCTTAATTTTATTTTTCCGTTGAGCCACTTGCTCAAGGTTGATTCGATAAAACTAATGAAAGTTAACAAAAACAGTAAGAAAAATCTCATGTATACAGAGTTCAATAGAAAAATTTACAGCATTTTTAAATTCAATACTGTCTTAGGCTTAAATAATTCCAAGGATTCTCAGCAGGTGCTATTTTTTGATTATAATAATTTTCAATTTGGTCTAATGGTTTCTTCCTTGAGCGACATGCAAATTGACTCAACATTATTGGAGTCTGATGAATATTTTGATGCAAGGTTTAAGGGAGTTGCTGCACGTAAACTGCACGTAAGCGGCAAATCTATGTATCTTCTTAATCAAGATAACCTTAAGCAGCGGCTTTTGGATATGTCTCAATGAAAATTGCAGTAGTTGATGACTCAAAATTTACAAGAATGGTTATCAAGCAGATATTAAATGGATTGTCTAACACGGATTTTTGTTGGGAAGCTGAGAATGGAAAAGTTGCTTTGGAAAAAAATACACGAGACCCTGTTGATTTAATAATTTCAGATCTCGAGATGCCAGTTTTAGATGGTCTTCAACTTTTAAAAACAGTTATCGGTGGAGAAGCTAAAACCAAGTGTTTGCTTATAAGTGCATTTCATAAATCGAACCAGCCTAAAATTATAGATGCTCTGAAAGCAGGCGCTATAGGATTTATTGAAAAAAATTCTTTAGGAAAAGGATTCGATATAAATAGTTTAAAAAAAGAAATCGATAAGCACATAAATTTTCTCGCTCAAGATAATATCTTGAAAAAAGAAATTAGAGCCGCTTCGCTGGAAAACAATTCTAGCAGATCTGTTGTTAAAAACAGAGCAGACTTTATATCTATAATAGGATCCGCTGGTTCATTAGGCCCAATAGAGAAAATTCTTGAGTTTACAGACAAGATAGAAGTTCCAATAGTAATCGGTATTCATATTCCCTTTGGTATAGAAAAAGTATTAATAAACCGGTTTAATACTGTCGTTGGTGAGAAGACCAAAGCTCTTACGTTTGAGGGACCAATGCAAGTCGGAAAAGTTGTTCTTTTGCGAGGAGGTTACAATGCCAAATTGGTTAGAAATATAGATAATATAGATATAGAATACGAGGATCTAAGGACGGATAGAAGTTTTACTCCTAACTTAGACAATTTTCTATTAAGTGCACATTTGATTGATCTGGTCTCCGATGTTATCGTGTTAAGTGGCTTATGTAATGATGGTATACAAGGTGTGAGGGAACATTTTAGAAGGGGTGGTAGCATTTATGTTCAGTCTCCCGAAACTTCGGTTGCGAGAACAATGCCTCTAGCTATAATAAATGAGGGGTGCCATTCTGTGGTTTCTGATCCCGAAAGCATAGGTAAATTATTACAAGAGAAATATTTAACGGCGTTATAGGAAATGAATAAAATTGAAGATAGAAAAGTTTTAATAGTTGATGACAGCAAACTTATGCGTCTTTTGTTAAAAAATATATTAGATGGTATGAAGTTTTTTTCCGAAATTTATGAAGCTGAGAACGGTAGAGAGGCACTTGATTTACTAGAACTGAACAAAGTTGACCTAATTCTTTTAGACATTGAAATGCCGGTTATGGATGGTGTTGAAGCGCTTAAAGAAATTAGATTAAAGCATGATGTTAAAGTAATAATTGTCTCATCGCTTGCTCAGCTTGGAAGTAGCTACTCCGTTAAAGTGAAGCAATTATCTGCTGATGGGGTTATTGACAAGCCAAGCGGCGCTGTTGATCCCTCGTTAGCCGCAAAGAGAGGAAACGAATTAAGAGATATGATAAAATCATTATTTGATTAAATTAAATGAGTTAGAGGGTTGGATAAAGATTTTTTAAACGAAATATGGTTACAGTTTGAAACAGAGGCAATGGAGCACTGCACCTCAAGCGAAGATCTTCTACTTGATACCAATTTAAATGCTAGTGAAGGGACTAAAATAGACTCATTATTTAGAGCCTTTCATTCTCTTAAAGGCCTTTTCGGAACAGTTGGACTGAATCAGACCCTTGAACTCACCCATTTAATTGAAGATGTTGTAGATAAAATAAGATCTCGTGAAATGCTACTCGATAATAAAATTAGAGGTTTATTACTAAAGTGTATTGATGTTTTAAAGGGTGTAATATCATCATCATCACAGGAAAGAAAAGAAATAGTCGACGGAAATTTGGATGCTGTAAAGCAGCTCATTGTTTCGATTGAAACAACCGAATTTCAAATGGACATTAATTCAAAAAATATTGCAAAAAAAGAACTCGACAACCAAATTTCAGTGTCTGATAAGAGTGATCGATTTGCAACTGTAGGTTTGGAGACTATTGATTTTTTGTTTCATAAAGCAGGGCTAGTTTCTTCGCAGGTAAATGTTTTGAAGAACATGACAAAGCTTAGTTTGAATAATGCTCAATCTATCGAAAATGTAGATAAATTAATAGATATTCTTCAAACGGAAGTCACCACATTAAATCAAGCAGTCACAGATCTTCGACTGATCTCTGTCAATTCTTTGATCCGACGCTTGAAGAGAGATGTTTTTGAAACTGCTACAAGTTTAAATAAAAATATTGAGTTTAGTGTTTCAGGAGACAATGAAAGAGCAGATCGAACAATTATTAATGTGCTGTCGTCTGCATTAATGCATCTTTTGAGAAATTCAGTTGATCACGGAATAGAAAAAAATGAAGAAAGAGGACAAAAAGGAAACGGAAATATTCATCTAGACTTTAGTAAGGAGCAAGATGGTCTTTTAATAACAGTTTCTGACGATGGAAAAGGCCTTAATAGGAAAAAAATTGAAGAAAAATTACGAAAACTTGAACTGCTCTCGGATGACGATATTAAGAAATTATCCGATTTACAATTATATGAATTTATCTTTCAACCTGGGTTTTCGACAAAAAGTGATGTAAGTGAAACCTCTGGTAGGGGTGTTGGATTAGATGTGGTTAAGAAAAATATTTCCTCATTGGGAGGGACTATAAATGTTGTTTCTGATGCCGGCATAGGTACAAAATTTTTTTTAAGGATACCAAATATAGTAAGTACAGAGGATTGTCTTGTTTTGAGTGACCTTAAGACTATATACGCCTTTCCAACACGGTCAATACATTGGATTAAAACTGTTGCTCAAGTTGACTTTCAAAAGCATTCCTCCATCCGCAGCATCGTACACGGAAAGAATATAATTCCTGTACACAATGCGCCTGATTTATTTGGTAATTTAGCCGAAAATGTTGATGAATTAGAAGAGAAGATAATTTTGATTAATATGAACGAAAAAGCCTTTGCCTTAAGCTATAAAGGCAAACTTTCCTATTCTGAACATGTATTTGATGAGCCTGATCCCTTAGTGTCAAAACTACCATTTGTATCTGGTACTACTGTAGATCAAGATAGAAACATCATCTTCAGAGCAAACTTAGAGAAGCTATTTGAAATAAATGAAAGAGCTGCCTAAAAAGGAGAAAAATACGTTTATTGTAGGCTTTTGGGGTGATACTTGGATAGCCTCAGAACTGCATAAAATCGATAAAATCAAAGAAGGAAAGTTTAAAGACAAAGACTTGGTAGCGTTTTGTAAAAGCGAAAAATACAAAAACTTGAAGCCAAAGTATTCCCTATTAAGGGTCGATGGCAAGGTGATACCACTAGAAAACAAACCAACCCAAGAAATTGGATCGATTTTATCTAATGCTATGGATTTCAGGCAATACCTAGAAAAAAAATACAAATTTATTAGCCTTGATAATAAAAGAGTAGCTATTTTGATCTTGTGATTAAAGTAATTGAATGATTTACAACGAAAAGGATTTAATAGAAAAGACTGGTCTAAATCTGGATCAAAAAAGCGTTGATTTATTACAAAAAGAAAAAGAAGGTCAGCTGCTTTCATCCTTAGATATTCATGAAGTTGCGCATCTATTTACTAACCCTGAAAGCTATTTTTTCAGAAGTCTTTCCCACTTAGAACTTATAAAAAAAATGTCTACCGAGAACATAAGTATTTGGTTCGCTGGATGTTCTACTGGGCAAGAGGTTTACTCTGCATCATTAATGCTCTCTTCAATAAGTGATAAAACTTTAGTGGGTACCGATTTAAGTAGAAAATATATAGAAAAGGCTTTATCTGGGTCATTTTTTGTTTTCAGAAAATCTGAAATCAAGTCATTAAAAAAATATGAGCAGCTTCCCCAAAGTCAGCTACATTTAAACAATAATAAGAAAAGTTTAGATGTAAAATTTTCATCAATAAAAAAAGATGGTATTTCATTCGATATTCATAACCTAATGGATGGTCCCTATAATAGCGCGTTTGATATAGTCTATTGTAGAAATGTTTTGTTGCACATGACAATAAAAGGAAAAAAGAAAGCACTTAGATCATTAAAGGACGGAGTAAAAGAAGGTGGGATCCTCATATTAGGTGATACAGATCCTCATATTTTTGAAGACAATTGGGAAAGAAAAAAACATAACAACGCAATATTTTGGAAAAAAAAGTGGTAAATTCTCGTATATTTAGATTTGTATTGATGTCTTATTGGCTATGAAATAACCTAATTAGTGCAAAAAAAGGACCTTATGATGAGAGTTTTAGCAAAATCACTCCTCGATCTTATTCCACTGGCGATTGTAACAATTATAATTTCAGTGCTTGCTAGTCAGAGCCTTGATGAATTATCGGTTAACTATAATGAGATTATCACTGAGGATTTGTCAGTTGTAAGTCGTTTGAATGATACTGGAAAGGCTATAGACAACTGGAAAAGTGCGATCAATGAGGGAGTTTTAAATAGTGCTGAAAACCCGGATTTAGCCACACAGAATTTTGAAAAACTATTATCAGAAAAAGAAAACCTTCTAAAATCTCTAACAGATGCGATTAATATTCTGGAAGGTAAAAAGGCTAGGTTTGATGCGGGAGATAATGAAAGTAGTCAACAGTCAGAAAATGAAACAGGGGTTTCAGAGAATCAAGAAAGAATTAAGAATCAAATCGAAAGTCTGAAATTTTTGAAAGAAAATAATTTACCCACAATTGAAAAGCGCTCTAAAAATGTGCAGTCGCTAACGCAATTTAGTGCATTTTCTCAAAGAGATTTATTATTTTCTATGAAT
This sequence comes from uncultured Alphaproteobacteria bacterium, assembly GCA_902540655.1. Lineage (GTDB taxonomy): Bacteria > Pseudomonadota > Alphaproteobacteria > Rhodobacterales > Rhodobacteraceae > CACIJG01. The sequence continues at coordinate 5,983 of CACBNQ010000009.1, forward strand.
TCTAGTGTAGAGGATGCGCTCAAAATTTCAATGGAGGGTACTGCTAAATCACTTGAAATTACTTATACTTTTCAAACTGACTTGAAATACGATATCGATGACAGCGAGGCGATTACTGCCAATGTAGGTAAGTTTCCAAGCGTACCGGTTATTTTACTAGATATCAATTCTGTTTTCCAAGAGATAAAAAACATACAAGGGACACTCGCCTCTAGCTTTGGTAAATACATGCAAAAAGACGATGAATTAGTAGAAGAATTGGAAAAGAAAATTGAAGTAGCAAAGTCATTATCCACATACTTATCAAATTTGGAGAAAAATTTTAAAAAAGATTTTATGGAAAAAGAAAGTTACAGGAATGTTTTCAGTGAATATTTTAATGAGAACTATGCTGAAAGACTTATCGTTCCCATCAACAATTACTCATATTTTTATACAGATCTTACAGATGCACTGTTAAAGGACGACCAGCAATTAAAGCAACTTGAAATAGAAAAGAGTACATTGTTTTCCAACTTGTCAACGGCCTCTACTACTATAAACTCTATAATTTCGGACGTACGAAAAAACATTGACGCAAAATCTGCGGAAAATCAATCTTTGACCGACGAAAGAATAGAAACAACCTGGACCCTTTCTATAATAGGACTTTTGGCTGCCTTAGCCATTGGTTTTCTTGTAGCGAGGCAGACAATTATAAACCCGATGAGAGAATTTACTCATATAACGAATGATATTGCAAATAGTGGAGATTTTTCAAAACGGATTAAAAATCCCGGAAGCGATGAGATTGGAGAAGCAGGGAAAGCTGTAAATAATATGCTCGAGATAACAGAAAAGGCCTTTAAAGATATCCAGGAGCTTTTCACAAGCGTTTCGTCGGGTAATCTAACGGCAAGATTGCCAAGGGGTTACAAGGGAGATATTGAGGAATGCGCGATTCATATTGGAAAATCATTGGAGCAGTTGTCAGTAACTTTAAAAGACATATTAATTGACGTTGATCAAATAGCTACCGCTGCCTCGCAAGCTGGCGATGCGGTTGGTCAAGTTGCGGATGGTGCTAAAGCACAAGTAGAAGCCACCCAAGATATTCAGGCAAAGGTAAAAGAGTCTGGTGATCTTCGAGAGTTAGTTGAGGAGAGTACAAAGAAAACTGGTGAAGCTGCTTTAGAGGCATCTAAAACTGCAAAAAAGGGTTCAGATGAAACTGAAAAGATGGTTGAGTTAGCCAATGAAGTGTCAGAAAACAGTGGTAAGATAGCGGAAATTTCATCTCTTATTGAAGAAATAGCGCAGCAGACAACAATGTTAGCGCTTAATGCCTCGATCGAAGCTTCAAGAGCAGGAGAAGCGGGAAGAGGCTTTTCAGTTGTAGCGACTGAGGTAGGTAAGCTCGCTGATAGATCTTCGCAGTCAGTAAAAGATATTAGTATATTAACTAACGATGCAATGCAAAAAGCGAATGATAGCGTTTCTAGAATGGACAAAGTGAAGTCAGAAATGGAAAACATCAATAGCTTAATTGAAAATATTGAGAGCATGATGATGACGGTAGATCGTCATACTGATCAACAAAAAGAAGTGGCTCTAGCTGTTTCAGGTGCAATCGATAATCTAGAGAGGATCGGTGAGTCAAATGCTGTTTCCTCTGAAGAAATCACGGCTTCCATGCTTGAATTATCTAAGATCGCAGGTAACACACGTGAAAAAATAAATGTTTTCTCTTTGGATGACGAAATAATTGATGGTGAAAAAGAGAAAGCTGAAACTGACAGAACAGTCGATGAGGCTGAGTTTGATTTAGATAAAGCACTCAAGGATGCAACTGAATATAAGTCCTAGAAGGAAGGATCCGATTGGTGATTTACAGCAACTCAGATTGACGACAAAGAAATGATTACTTTGAAAGTTCGTCGAGTATCGGGCACGAGGGTCGATCATCTCCATTACAACAATTAACTAAGTGACTTAACTCGTTTCTGAGAGAATGAAATTCCTTTAGCTTTTCATCTATAGAAGCAATTTTGGCTAAAGTAAGTCTTTTTACTTCTTTACTGGATCTATTTTTATTCTGATATAAAGAAAGAAGCTCTCTACATTCTTCAATGCTGAAATTAAAGCGTCTTGCTTTTCCAATGAAGTTTAATTTTGCCACATCATCATTAGTGTAGCTTCTATAGCCAGACCGAATATTCCTTGCTGGTTCAACCATTTTTATATCTGCATAATACCTCACTGTTTTTACAGATAATCTTGATAATTTTGCTGCTTGACTTATATTCACAAAAATCTCTTTACATTCCAGTTAGTGGAGACTTTATATTGAAAATAATGAGAGGTCAAGATGTTAGAATTAGCTCAAAGAATCGATATAAACTGGTATTGTAAGCACACTTGGAGACGGGCGTCATATAACACAATGTGGTGCCTTTTAGGCTGCTCTATAGGAGATTTTGGAACAATAGCGTATTTTCAATTTATGGGTATTGCATGGCCCGTTTTAGCGATTATGACCCTAGCTATCATTAATGGCTTAATCACATCCATTTTACTTGAAACGTTCATTCTGTTTCGACAAATGCCTTTAAAGGCGGCTTTTCAAACAGCTATAGGTATGTCTCTAATCTCGATGATATCAATGGAGGCTGCCATGAACTTAACTGATTTTATTGCAACTGGAGGCGCAAAGTTGACGTGGTGGGTAATTCCAATGATGTTAATAGTTGGTTTTGTAACGCCCCTTCCATATAACTACTGGCGCCTTAAAGCTTTAGGAAAAGCCTGTCATTAAAATGAGAAAGTTTGCGATGCCGATCCTATTTTTGCTTTTTGTTTTAGGGAGTGTTTTTTACTTGGTACCGAGCCTATTTTTTGATGGCCCTGTTAGAGCTGACATTTCTCTAAAGCCAGATGATCAAAATTTGGTAGATCTTGGCAAGTTAGTTTATAAAAATAATTGTGCTTCTTGCCACGGTGTTAATTTGGAGGGTCAAGAGCGATGGAGAGAACCAGACGCCGCCGGTTACATGCCGGCACCTCCGCATGATGAAACTGGCCATACATGGCATCACCCAGATGAGTATCTCTTCTTAATGACCAAATACGGGTTAGAGGAAATTATTGGGCAAGAATATCCTAATAATATGCCAGCATATAAAGACATTCTCTCAGATGAAGAAATATTAGCTTCTTTGTCTTTTATCAAAAGTACATGGAGCAGGGAAATTAAGTTGCAACACGATAAAATTAACGAAATGAATAAATAATTGAGGTATCACAATGTTAAAAACGATTTTAAAAACATTTATATTGATAATGCTACCAACACTGGCGCTCGGCCATTCACCTCTTAAATCGGTGGATCCAATCGATAGAGCAGTACTGACAGAAGCCCCTACGGAATATAAGATGATATTTAAATCGCCGGCTAAATTAATAAAGTTTGAAATTTTGAAACAGGCTGAAGAAAAAGACAAAAAGCCTTCGCCCCTGAAATTAAATCATAAGCCCTCCAAGCTTTGGTACGAAAGTCACGTGGTCAAGTTACCGAAGATTAGTAACGGGTCTTACGAAGTTCGCTGGCGTGCTATGGGGGAAGATGGTCATGTTCTTAAGGGTACTTTAAGCTTCGAAGTCAAAGGTGAGTAAAACATTATGGAACTTTGGACCGTTTTAGTACCACTTGGGAAGTTTTCGGCTTACGTATTGTCTTTGTTAATGGTTGGCACCGGATTATTCATCCTTCATTTTAAATCCATGCTTTCCCCGGCAACATTTACTTATTGTCGAAAACTAATTTTCCAATCGTCTTTGGCCGGGTTGATGGTAGCCCCATTATTATTTCTTTTGGTCGCTGGAAATTTAGGGGGCGATCTGGCCAGTACCATTGATCCCCTGATGATAAGTATAGCTTTCTCATCAAAGGCCGGACAAGCGGTTCTTGTATTATTTTTTGGGTTTATATTGGTTTCTTTCTGGGGCTACTTCTTGCCAAAACAAAATTGGACTATTGTTATTGCTGGCTTTAGCTGTATTCTAATTTCGTTTTCCGTATACGGACACTCGACAATTAATGGTTATACCTCACAGCTTCTTATCGTTTTGCATTTACTTGCTATATCTTATTGGGTGGGCTCATTTTTTCCACTACGTTATTCTACCTATGGAGATATTGAAGAGGAAAATCTGTTTCAGATAGCACATAAATTCGGCATTTATGCCGTTTATTATATCTTAGTCCTGTTAGTGGCTGGGGTTAGTCTAGGAACAATTTTGGTTGGTAGTTTGAACGGCCTTCTATATTCGACCTATGGGCAGGTTTTCTTATTAAAACTGTCGCTAGTTTCAATCTTGTTGGGAATTGGAGCAATGAATAAGTTCAAGTTAGTTCCTAATCTTCAGTCAAACGGAAAGGCTAACGCAGTTAAACTAAGAAAGTCAATTGGAAGGGAAATCATTATATTAGCTTTTATTTTAGTAATATCGAGTATAATATCTACCTCAATAGAGCCGCCCTATTAACAGAATAAAAAAAAGAAAGTTAGAATATGGCTTCTGGGGAAAATATCAAAACCTATTTCAACGGCACATGGCATGATGGTGATAAGTATATTCTACGTGCTGCTGATCATGGGGCATGGTTAGGATCAAGTGTCTTTGATGGAGCTCGCTTTTTTGAAGGTGCTACACCTGACCTAATTTTACATTGTGAGAGAGTAAATAATTCAGCAAAGGCAATGATGCTTGATCCCTCTGTTACACCTGAAGAAATGGTGGAAATAATTAAAGAGGGGCTTAGCTCTTTCGATAAATCTACATCGGTATATATAAGGCCAATGTATTGGGCGCTTGATGGGGCCGAGTCGCTTGTGTTGCCAAAAGAAAATAGTACCGCTTTTTCAATCTGTCTTGAGCAAATTCCAATGGCTTCAGCAACCGTTTCTGCAACGCTCAGCAGAACTAAATTTAGAAGACCTGTTCTAGAGGATAATGTAGTGAATGCAAAAGCGGGGTGTTTATACCCCAATAATGCAAGAATGTTAGCCGAAGCACGGTCTAAAGGATTTACAAATGCCTTAGTTGCCGATGCTGCTGGCAATGTTGCTGAGACAGCAACAGCCAATATATTTATGGTAAAAGACGGTGAAGTATTAACACCGATCCCAAATGGCACCTTTTTGGCTGGTATCACTAGGGCAAGACATATAAAAAATTTACGAGAATATGGAAAATCGGTTTCAGAAACTGTTCTGTCTTTCAAAGATTTTGAAGAAGCCGAGGAAGTATTTATGACAGGAAATATGACCAAGATAATGCCTGTAACTGCGTTCGAAGATAAGAACTACCAAGTCGGGTCAATAGCAAAGCTGGCAAGAGAATTATATTGGGATTGGTCACGCTCTCAGACACTTTGATTATGTGACTGTACCCTTTCTCGATACCAAGTGTATATTCCTGCTCCAACGATGATAACTGCACCAACAATCAAACTCTGACTTGGGTATTCGGTGAAAAATATGATGCCAAGGCAAGCTGAGAAGACTAAATCAAAGTACGAAAATGGAGCAAGCAGAGATGCTTCAGATTTTCTGAGTGCTAAAATAAGGCAAAAATGACCGAAGCCACCAAGTGTTCCCAACATGGTAAAATAAATAATATCCAATAGCTCTATTTTTTGAAAATATGGAAATAAAATTAGTGTGGAAACAATAGTTCCTACTAAACCAGTATAAAAGAAGTTTGTCCTAGGGTCCTCATCTGTACCGAGGTGACGCGTGGAAACTGCATAACCTGCGTAGCATAAAGCTGATAGAAGTGGAAAAATGCTAGCGATTAAAAAGGTATCTGTTCCTGGCTGTATAATAATTAATGCTCCGACAAATCCAACAAAAACCCCTAACCATCTCTTAAACCCAACTATTTCGCCTAGAAAAACTACTGATAGAATAACAACCAATAATGGCGCGGTTTGAAAAATCGCCATAGTTGCAGCCAAAGATAAGTTAGCAAAACCGGCAAAAATAAAAATGGTCGCTCCAAAAAGTAGAGCTGATCTGAAAAGGTGAATTTTTAACCTCTGTGTTTTCACAATTGTTTTCAAATTTTTGTTGAATACTAATATTGTTAGCACTGTTTGGCTGAGGTACCGCGCCCAAACCACCTCAATTATGGGATATTGAAGAGCCATTCCCTTGGCAAGGGCATTCATGCACACAAATGATAATATGGCGCACAAAAAAAGAGGTATGCCTCCAAGATTTAATTTCAATGATATTCCTTCTTAGGGTTAAACCAATTGATTGGTAATTTGACCAAAAATATCAGACATCTGCTCAATATTATTCTTCATAATAGGTTTAGGCTCTGAACTCAGGCAAACAAAAGAAAGCTCTTTATCAAAATCGATCCAAATCCACTGGCCATGAATTCCCAGTCCAAAAAGAACGTTTCTTGAAGTGTAGGGCCTATACCATTTTGATCTATAAAGTCCTTCAGGAAAAATATCATAATGTCCATCAAGACTGAATTTTTTATTAGAATCGGAATTTAGTATATCTTCGATCCAGTTTTCAGGAAATACTTGCTCGCCGTGACTATTTTTTCCATAGCATCGAACCATTTCACATATACTCATTATATCGCTTGCTGACATGCATACCCCTCCAGCGGATCTTGACGTACCCATTCTGTCCAGTGTCACATAAGCATCGTCTTGCGCACCTAGAGGTCTCATAAGTTTTTCAAAAAAGTACTGTGCGTATTTTTTTCCAGTGCATTTTTCTATTATAATTCCGAGCATGTCGGTGTTTGTTGAATGATATTCAAATTTTTCACCGTGTTTGTGGGTATTTTTTTTCAAGCTCAAAAGAAATGATTTTAAATGTGATGTATCATCTATGTCTTGTGGGTTCCAACCGGTTGATTGCCGATAATCGAGAAAAATACCGGATGTTGCTTCATAGTCTTCTATGAAATTAGAAGAAACGCTCATGTCCAATAAATTGCGCACTGAAGCGTCTTCGAAAGCACTTCCCTTTGTCTCGGGAATAATCTGGGAGACCAAAGTCTCTCCACTTAATAACCCTTCATCTATTACGCAGCCGATAAGTAACGCGGTTAGTGACTTTGACACAGAAAAGATAATATGTGGAGTTGTGGAGGAACAATATTGAGAATGCCACATATATATGGTTTTACCTTTATGAGATATGTGAAAAGCGTCTACTGTTGTTGGACTTAAAAACTCGTCCAACAATGTTTCCTCGTTTTCTCTTATTTTTACGGTAAGCTCTTTATTTTTAAACTCACTGACTTCTTTATCTGGTCCTTTGGTCCAATTTATCGAAGCCGTAGGGATTATTTCCCTTACTTTAGAAAATGCTTCTCTATTAAATGGGGGTAGCCTCCAGTTGGCTAATGTGGGTTGAGAATCTTCCAATTTAATTCCTTTGATGATAAATAAACTCTATGATCTAATTACAGGACAATGTCTGGTACAACAAGAGATAAAATGTAATCACTGAGCTCAAGAGAGGGAATTATTTACAAATAATGATAACGGTTTACAGGAACTCAGTCCAATCTTGGGAAATAGATCAAATGGGCCATATGAATGTTCAATTCTATTTTGAAAAAGCACTTCAAGGATGTGTTGTGCTTTGGAACAAGTTAGGGATTAACGAGAAACCAGTCGAGTTGGGAAATACATATCTTTCTCTTGCCCGCGCCCACATTCGTTTTCTTAAGGAACAAAAACCAGGAGCTCCATTTTTTTTTAAACTGGGAATAGTTCAACTTGGAGATACTGAAGCAAAACTATATTTAGAAATGGTAGAAACGATTACACAGCAACCCTGCGCTGCCTTTACCTTCCAATTTGTATGGACCAGTAAACCCCCAGAGGACGTAAAAAAGAATTTTTCTAAAGTGTTTGAGGAATTGAGGGTAGATATTCCAAGCTATGGTCAACCAAGAGGATTATCTTTACAAAAGGAAAATGTAATGTCTCTCTCACAAGCCTCTCAGAAAGATATGATTGATTCATATGAGTCAGTAATTTTGCTAAGGCAATGCGATAATATGGATAAGATTAAGCCTTCTGCTTATATGGGTTTGGTATCAGACTCAACGCCTCACTTGTTAGCTTATACTGGCACAATAGATGAAAATGGTATGACCAATGTTGGAAGCGCTGCTTTAGAATATAAGTTTGATTTTTTTGAATATGTTCCCTTAGGTACGCACTTAAAAACGAAGTCAGGAGTTCAATCTATGTCTAATAAGACTTTTGTATGGAAGCACTGGATATTTAATGTTGTGACTGGAAAGCCAGTCGCTATTGCAAGTGCTGTTGCCGTTACTATGGATCTCAAGGCCAGAAAGTCGATTCCCATACCACCGGAAATGGCTAAGGCCTTGGCTAAACTGATATTATAAGAGGTTTTAAAAATGAAATTATATTACCATTCATCTAGTAGTGCTTCTTTACGCGTTCTTATTTTTTTAAGTTGCAGGGGTGTTCCTGAAAATAAAGTTAAACTAATTGAGACTGGAATAGATTTTGATACTCGTGGAATACCTGTTTGGACGATCCCCAGTGATGACGAACAATACAATAAGTTAAAAACCAATGATTATAAAGCTCTCAACCCTGAAGGAAGAGTACCTCTACTTTTGCTTGAGGATGGCAAAAAAATGACTCAGACAGGAGCTATCATAGATTTGATAGACGATCTTTTGGGTGAACCCTCTCCATTAATTCCAGAGGACCCCTATTTAAAAGCCGAGATGAGAAGAATTCAGTGGATTGTAGCCGCTGACACCCAACCCTATCAAAATATTCCTTTTATTATCCAAGCGATGGGTGAGTGGGGAATGAAAAAAGCACAGCCGATTAAGCATCCCCTGAGGAAGCATTTTATCAATCGCGAGTTTTCTGCCATAGAAGAGATTTTGAAAAATGTTTCAGGAAAATTTTGTGTTGGAGATAATGTCTCTTATGCGGATTGTTTTTTAATTCCTCAAATAAGAAATGCACTTGCATCAGATATTCCTTTGGAACAAGATTTTCCAAATCTAAATAAGGTATGGGAAAATATGCTGGCTTTGCCAAACGTACTTGATATTTTTGAAAGGGCTGGAGGCATCATTCAACCTATAGTTGTTGACGAAAAAAAACTAAAAGAATATGTGGAGTAGGAACAAATGGAAAAAACTGAAAAGCATGTGATATGGCAGCCAAATGAAGAGATTTACAAGGCAGGGGATAACCCAGAAGGTGCGTATCTGATTAAGTCTGGATACGTTTACATTTATACATCAGGTGGACTAAAACTTAATAGGCTGGGTGTAAATGAAATATTTGGTGATGCCTCGCTTGTTTTAAAAAAGCGACGTTCGGTAACTGCAATTGCCGGTGAGCATGAAGTTCATGCCTTATTTCTTCCAGCAAGATCGATAGACAGTTTTTTACAACAAAACAAAGTTATTTCTGCGTTGATAAGAAAAACACATTTGAGACTCATTGATTCAAACGCGCAAAGTGAAGAATTATCTAAGGATTTGGAAAAGCTGATGGCGATGGTAAAAAAAACTGAAACAATATCCGAAGATATCACCAAATTAGTCGAGCAGATGAGGAAGAAAGTAAATAAGACTCTTTCAGAAGATTGATTTTATTGTCCGAATAAAGGGAAAAAAAAGTATAAGGTATAGGCCATTACAAAAGCTGGTATAGCCGAATAAATTGTTGCGAGTATGGCAGCCTTAGGTGCGATAGCTATAGCAGGAAACAAAGCATCACCATCGTTTGATATAGCATTTCCTAATAGAGCACTAAAAGGTATCATTCCATTTATAAAAAGAGTTGTGACTAATATTTGGGGTCCGCATCCAGGGATAAACCCTATAATTATGGCAAGTAAAGGAATCAGCATTCCTATCGTCTTAAACATCACGTTCAAGTCCAACGGAGTTAGATAAACGAGATAATCGTATGCTAAATAAGCAGCTAAAACCCAGATGGCAATAAAACTTGTTTCTTCAGCTACGCGAACAAGTGGTTTGTCTCTCGGGTTAGTCATGGTTTTGATTTGTGAGTTAGACCATATAAAAATGCTTGTCACCATTCCAATTATTGCAATAATCTGAGGGAAAATACCAAAGAGCTCTTCAAGATCATACTGAAGTATTTGGAGTATCCCCAGACCGAAACCTGGTATTATCAGACACGTAAATATGATGTCACGCTTCCTATTTTTGCCAATTATTGGAACGTCACTTTTTAGATTAACGGCCTTTTCCTGATGTGAAAAAGTAAGAAAATTATCAGCAATATATCCTGTGATAATTCCAGCGAGTAGCGTAAGAGGAAGCACTAATATTGCAATGTCCGCTCTGACCGCGATTAATAAAAATGCGGCGTCTCCCATAGTGGCGGTTAGGGTTGCTATAACCGCTCCAAACGACACGTTGCCAGAAGTATAGGCCGCAACCACAACAACGGCACCGCCGCACCCTGGCGTTGCACCAAGAATAGCAGCTATTGGTATTTGGAAGGCTGAAGATTCTCGAAGAATATTCCCTACATTAAAATTAAACCTATGCTCTGATAAATAGAAGATAGATAGAGTAATGGCTACGAAAGCACTTACTTGAACATATGCGTCAGTAACCAAGGCTCTTGTAAGGTCGCCCAATTCCCCTGGCAGTGCTGTTAGAGCAAGCAGTAAAAGGGCAATGAAATATTTTTTTCTGATAGAATAAATCAACTTAAAACTTTCTATAAAATGTTTACTTGATAATGATTATCATTTGCAAGAAAAAAATATTTCTAAGACTAGATAATTCCAATTTTTTTAATCATTACTTTTTTAGTCAGAATAGTTGTTGACAAAGCCGAGCAAATTAGTCATCTTTAATCCCGACTGGGATACTCGGAATTAAAATTGAGGGATTTATATAATGAAAAAACTTATCGTTATGATTGTTGCGGTATTTGTGGTGACAGAGGTAGCAGCACATCATTTTTATTCAACGTTTCCAGTTACACTAAAAGGTTATACTGGAGACAAGACCAACTCAGTCTCTTACTCAGGGCAGATAGCAAGACATGTTTTACATGATTCTTTAAAAAAACTAGCCGGTAAAGGTGATGGAGGGTCTAATGCTGCTGAAATTGAAGCTCAGATGATGAAGTATTTCAAGGGAAGTAAAGAGGACCTTGATATCATTGCACCCAAAACAAAAGGTGATTTTAAAATAAAGCAAACAACGTTAAACCAAATCAGCAAAGGTAAAAATCTGTCTGGCAAGACTTATAAGGGCGTTATAAACGGATGGCCTGGTCAAATGACTGGGCCAGAAGTCATCGAGTTTATGATTAAAAAAGCCGCTCAGACAAAAGGTGGTTTTGATCCTGCTACTGGTTATAACTATCCTCAATTGATTTCAAAGTTTGCAATGGGCGCTGTGTTTTATAACCAAGCAGTTGACAACTATCTAGATGAAAAGATGGCCCCTGGCTCAAAGACGAACGATAAGCCATATAAGGATAGAGCTTATTATACCTATAAAGAGCATGCTTGGGATGAAGCATTTGGGTATTGGGGTGCCGTCTCACATGGGCTCGGTCTTAGTGCAAAGCAAAACTACGATATCACTAAGATGAAGGATATGGCTGCCGCAGACCAAAACAAAGACGGTGTAGTAGATCTCAAGAGCGAGTACAATTTTGCGCACGCGTACTATGCATCAAGCTTTGATAAAGGTGGTAAGACTAATTACTATAACACAGTTACCCAAGCTTTTTTAGACGGTAGAAAGATAATTGCAGGAGCAAAAGGTGATAAGCTTTCATCATCTGAAAAAGCTGCACTGCAAGGTCACATTGCTGTAATTAATGCAAATTGGGAAAAGGTTATTGCCGAGTCTGTTTTTAAGTACGCAGGTTCCGTCTATAAAGATATAGTAAAGCTTGAAGAAAATTACTCAGATAAAGCCTTCTCCAACTATGCGAAGCATTGGGGAGAATTGAAAGGTTTTGCACTAGCTCTTCAGACGGGCAAATCAAACTTGGGTGAAACAGCCGTGAAGCTAAACAGGCTTACAGGTATGGGGCCAGTTCTAATGAATGCTTCTCAAGTAACAGGTGTTGATTCTGCGGGAAATTACATCAAGGAAGAAGCTCAGTCTTGGGGTGAGTTTAAGCTACACATGCTTAAAATCCAAAAGCTGATGGTCGAAAAGTTTGGTGTCAAAGCAAAAGGAAACGACATGTTAGCAGATATGTCCTCTTTGGCGTCAAAGGTAGGAAGCCCAGATAGTGCAGAAAACGACTAAAAGAGCTTTCCTTCTCCAGCTTTCCCCCCGATTTCCCAGTCACGGGGGAAGGCTCCTTAATACCTTAAAAGGGCCTTATATAAGATAGGATTAAAATGTTAGAATATGTTGGCGATATTTTCCATCACTTTGTTGATCCAAAGAAAAGAGTTTTCCTTGGGTATCTTGTTTTATCTACTGTAATAGCTCTTTTGTGGCTGGTATTCCTTAAGAAAAAGAGGTTGAAATCAGCGCTTTTTAAAGTGTTTGATAAGAAAATTCTCTTATCAGGTTCTGCAATCTCGGATTACAAAATGTTTTTAATTAATAGAGTTCTCATGTTGGTACTATCTCCGTATCTTTTGACTCAATTAGCCGTTGCAACATTTTTTTACTATTCTCTTTTATCAATACCGTTAAGTGGGCTTATTTCTTTCTTAAGTAATACCCCGACTTTTGTAGTATCAGTACTATTTACTTTTGTTTTTTTCACTTTTGACGACTTTACAAAATACTGGGTACACAGATGGATGCATAAGTGGCCCGTTTTGTGGGCTCTTCATAAAGTTCATCATTCTGCTGAGACCTTGAATCCAATCACTGTTTATAGAACACACCCTTTTGAGGGAATTCTATTTTCATTACGAGGAGCATTTTCCCAAGGTACAGTGATTTCCACGTTCTTTTTCATTTTTGGTGATAAGGTAGATTTAGTAACTATTTTAGGAGTCAACTTTTTAGTATTTTCTTTCCATGTTGCTGGATCAAATTTAAGACACTCTCATATAGACATCAAATATTGGGTTTGGTTAGAAAAAATTCTCATTTCACCAGCTCAACATCAGCTTCATCATTCTTTGGATGAAAGACATTACGATAAAAACTTTGGAGCCGCTTTAGCGATCTGGGATTGGATATTTGGATCGCTTCATCACTCCGAGGATATTGATAATCTTATATTAGGAGTTGAAGATAATGACTTTAATCCTACATCGATAACGGAATTATATTTGAAACCACTGAAAGAAATTTCAGATATTGCCGCAGAAAGTCTATCCAGTTTCAAATCGCTGAATAAAATTTTTAAAATATAAAAGGAGCAATCCTAATGAACTTCTCTCCCATATCAATCATTACATTTTTATTGCTTTCGTTTAATACAGTAATTGGTGCTGAAGTTAATATTTACTCTCACCGCCAACCCTTTCTAATTAACCCCTTTTTGGAAAAATTCACTGAAGAAACGGGAATAGGGACTAATGTAGTATATGCAACGAAAGGTTTAGCTCAACGACTGAAAGCAGAGGGTAAGAATAGTCCTGCTGATGTCATTTTGACGGTAGATATTGGGCGCTTATATATATATGATGATCTCGATCTCCTCGCATCAGTAAATTCGAATATTCTGGATAGAAACATTCCCCAGAATTTAAAAAGTCCCGAAAACAAGTGGTTTGCGCTATCAAAACGATCACGAATTATAGTTACGTCCAAAGACAGAGTAAAAGAGGGACAAATTACAAAAATCGAGGACTTAGCTGACGAACAATGGAAAGGCAGGGTGTGTTCCCGACCAGGAAGCCATGTATATAATAGAGCTCTAATGGCTTCGCTTATTTTATCTCTGGGAGAGAAAGCAGCAGAGGAATGGGCAAAAAAATTCGTGGGTAATCTAGCTAGAAGGCCCCAAGGAAATGATAGAGCGCAAGTAAAGGCGATCTTTGAAGGCCAGTGTGACATATCAATTATAAATAACTACTATTTTGGTAAATTAAAATATTCTGACGATCCAAGCCAAAGGGAATGGGCAAAAAGTGTTCGCTTAATTTTTCCGAATCAAGATGCAGAGGATAGGGGAGCACATGTAAATATATCGGGTGGAGGCGTTGCTAAATATTCAAAAAATAAAAAAGAAGCGGTGGCTTTATTAGAGTTCTTATCAAAGGCGGCCTCTCAGAAAATGTATGGAGATATTAATTTTGAATACCCGGTGAACCCAAATGTTGAAACTACTGAAGAACTAAAAAGTTGGGGAAGTTTTAAGTCTGACAGTTTGCCTATCATATCAATTGCCCTGAAAGCTTATAATGCTCAAAAAATTATAGATAAAGTAGGTTGGTAAAATTTTAAGTAATTCTGCAATATTTCCTACTAACCATTGGGCAAAAAATAATGGTATACTGAGAAACTTTCCCGCTGTTTTTCTATCTATCCTTTTAATTGGTCCTATATTCAGTTTACTTCTGACAGCTTTCGAAAGTAACCAAGATCTGTGGGTCCACCTTGTAAACACTGTATTGCCTATATACGTAGTGAATACTTTATTCCTATTCTTAGGAGTATTAACTCTAGCAGGTGGTTTAGGTATTTCAACGGCATGGATTGTTACTTATTACTCTTTTTTTGGTAAAAAAGTAATAGAGTGGGCTTTAATACTACCTCTAGCTTGTCCGGCTTATATTATTGCTTATGTCTATACCGATTTCTTAGAATACGCAGGGCCGGTACAAGGACTTATAAGAAACATATTTGGTTTTAACTCGGCAGCTGACTATTATTTTCCTGAAATAAGATCGGTAATGGGTGCTATTTTTGTAATGGGTTTTGTACTCTACCCCTATATATATATTTTAGCACGAACAGGTTTTAATAACTCTCCTAGAAGCTTGTATGAGACTGCGGCTCTTTATGGCAGAAATAAATTTTTTGCAGTTGGCTTGCCCTTATGCAGACCATATATTGTGGCGGGTTTTGCTCTTGTTGCGATGGAAGTACTGTCAGATTTTGGAACAGTTGAATATTTCTCTGTTCAAACGCTTACTCTGGGAATGTTTAACGTTTGGATTGGGATGAATAGTATATCTGCAGCATCACAAATAGCGATAGTGACCTTTTTTTTTATTATCATCTTGCTTGTTTTAGAAAGAAAGGCAAGATCTAGCCAAAAATATAATGATACCTCTAAAAGACTTAATAATATTTCACCAAAAGAGTTGAGTATGAAAAAAGCACTATTTGCAATTTGCTTTTGTTTAGTGCCAATTTCAGTTGGTTTTATAGTTCCAATAATTATATTAATAAATAACGTTTTTATAGGGCTAAAACCTGATAGTTTTTTTGCGATTTTCCCTATACTGTTAAATACTATTTTTATAGGTTTAACCACCACATTAATTATTATATTACTTGCTTTTTTCTCAGCTTCTAGCGCGTATTTTTCTAAAAATCGTGCTTTAGTTATTATCTACAATATTGCTGCTACGGGATATGCTCTCCCTGGAACTATGCTCGCTATAGGTGTAGTTATTTTTTTTGGGTTTTTAGATAAATTTACAGGAAATATAGTCTTTTTAGGCGGAACGATATATGGAGTTATATTTGCATTAACAGTAAGGTTTTATGCTGTTCCCTATGGAGGAGTGATTTCAGGATACTCTAGAATTCCCTCAAATTTATTTGATGCATCAAAAAGTTTGGGTTTTTCCACAATATCTACATCATATAAAATTACTCTTCCCCTTATAAGGACATCGATTATAGCTGCTGCGATTTTGACTTTTGTAGATATAGTCAAAGAGTTGCCAATGACATTGATACTAAGACCTTTTAACTTTGAAACACTCGCAACTTATACATACCAGTTTGCACATGACGAATTAATGATCGAGGCATCATTGCCAGCATTCTTCATTATAATTACTGGACTTATCCCGATTTTGTTACTACAAAATCAATTAAATAGCTTTTTTCATTCAAAAAACTGAACAGCGAGATATAAGAGCGTCGAGAACATCAGAATATATAACACTATGATATTCACTTTATTATTAGAGCCAATAAACTTTAAAGTTTCTAAAGCTTGTTTATGTTCTTTGAGAGTCTGCCTAGCTTTATTCGGTTTGGGTTTTTTTAAATCTTTGCTTGCATAGTATACATCGACTATAAATGGGTTAACTTTTGAGATGGAGCCCACAGATCCAAAGTAATCAGGCATCTCTGTATAATTGGAGACATCCGCTTTTTCATATAGTAGCTTGTAGGCCTGCCCGTCAGTTATAAACCCATTTTCCGTATATATCCCAGTAGGTTTTTCCGCATATACACCTTTTAAATTACCTAGGTTACATCTAACAATAATAGCCTCAAACTCAGTATGATAAATCTTGCTAAGTAGATCTCTAAAGGTATCATCGTCCAGATATACCTCTAAATAGAATTCTTCCCCAAAGTTATAATCCAGATTGTCGCTCGCTTTGCCACAAGACAGAGAAAAAAAACCGCTACCCCTCAAATCATCAAAGTTTAAATCTCCCTGAGTATAACTTCCGAGAACTGATTTTTCTCTGCTAGATATTTGTTTGCTATCTCTTTTTAAACAATGGATGGCGACATTTATTTTATCTGAATATTCTCTTGAACCGAGTATTGAAAAGGAATCTTTATTTTTTTTGTAAATATTATTTAGAATTATACCTGTGCCAACAATTTGCTCGACTTCACTAAATCCAGCAGATTTTTTTTTGCTTATACTATAGATATCACCATGTTTATATGACTTAGAGTATTCTGGCGATGCAATTTTTAGCTCAATAGTGCCATCTTTAACAGGAAAAAATCTTACAAGCTTCTCTATTTCGTCAAAATCATTTCGTTTCTCTACTAAGTACTCAGTCTCTTCTTTTGGCAGATTAAATGAATTCTGTTGTCTTACAAAAATCACTTCATTTGGGTATGTCGAATTTGTATTCTTCATGTTGCTGATAATAATCTAAAAAGTAGTTAAATAACCAATATTTTTGCAAAATAAAATTTAAAAAAATATTATTTGTTACGAGCACATTTATATTCTCTGGGACAAGCACCTTTATCTTCAATAACAATAGTAACCTCGGGTGGATCCATTCTCGATCCTGCTTTTACATAAGTACACATTCTCTGAGTTGGATCATCGTCATTCCATTTCCAACTTTTAAACCTACATGTTACTGGAGTTGTGTTAGAGAGTGCGGCTCTTCTACGGCACTTAATCTTTTCTCTTCCCATTATTGTTTGTGGCCACTTAAGCCTCATAGTGTCCCAAAGAGTGCAGTGTGGTTCTTTCTTATTTTCATACATACGTCCTTCAGCCAAGGAGATGACAGGAAACATCAAAAGGACGTATAAAAAAAACAGCTTTTTCATTTCTTTTTTGTTACTCTCTTTAAAATATTGGTTGATTATAAAATCGACACTTATATTTATTATTTTAGAAGTTTTGAAATTTTTCTGTTATTAGTGTATCATAAAATGTGTGTAGGATTAATTTTTTTGGATTAAAAAAGAATTATTCAAAAAAGGGGGAAAAATGGCTGAAGTTTTTGAGGACTCCTATTCAGCGGAAGCGTTAGCGAATATGGAGAACTATATAATTAGTTTTGGCACTTTAATTAAAGACGTCGGTTCTAGCGAAGGGTTTAAGAATGCGCTCTTTGGCATGAAGGTGATGATTGAGAAAAAACCTAGACGTATAGCTGATTTGAGCAAAATTTATGCTGGAAAAGCGCCCAGAACTTTGGAACTTCTCGTATTTAGTAGAGAACATATTCCATTGATAGTTGCTGAGATAAAGGCGCACGAATTTAAAAATGTAAAAGCAGACGTGCAACAGCAACTAATTACAGTTACTGTGCCAAAGCCAACGCTGGATGATCTAACGGCTATGGAAGATCAAATAGCTACTATGAGCCGATCTGCAATAAGCAGTTTGACAAAAATTAGAGGAAACACTTCACAGAGACTAAAAGCTGCATTGGAAAATGAATTCATTGACGGCGTTACTATGCATAACTCAAGAAACAAAGTGGATGCTGTATACGATAAGTATGTAAAGCTTGTAAAACTTCATTCTCTAAAGAAAAGAAAATCTATCTTAGGCAGTTATTTTGAGCCAAAAAATGAAGAAGAAAGATTGCTTTTGCCTGAACTTAACAAATTAAAACCTTTACCTGAACCAAAAGAATAGCCTAGTATTGGTCTTTGATTATTGTTGCAGTAGGAAATGCCAAAAACAGGTGGCCAATTAATCGCAGAAAGCCTTGATACGAACGAGGTCAAATACGTGTTTTGTGTTCCCGGTGAAAGCTATTTGGGCGCTCTGGACGCTCTGTTCGACAAAAAGAAAAGTATAAAAGTTATCAATGCGCGTCATGAAGCTGGAGCAGCTAATATGGCTGAGAGCTATGGTAAGATTACTGGAAAACCAGGAGTTGCCTTAGTCACAAGAGGGCCCGGAGCCTGTCATGCCTCTGTAGGTGTACATATTGCTCATCAGGACAGCACTCCAATGATCTTGATAGTAGGGGATGTTGCAAGAGCTGTTAGAGACAGAGAGGCTTTTCAAGAAGTAGACTTCAAGAACTTTTTTGGACCAATATCAAAGTGGGTAGGAGAAATTAGTGATCCAGATAGGGTTCCGGAATACATGAATAGGGCCTTTAGTCTGGCCACTTCCGGAAGGCCAGGACCAGTGGTGTTAGTTACCCCAGAAGATATGCTTTCTCAACTCACGAAAGTAAAAACTCCTGTTTTAAGTCCAGTTATTAGAGGTGAAATGCCCTCGAAGGGATTAAGCGGTTTAATTGAAAATTTAAAAAAATCAAAAAAACCTCTTTTTATAATTGGTGGCTCGGGTTGGACCGATAGGTCGTGTTCTAAACTTCACAATTTTATCAATGAAAATAATATTCCAGTAGCAACATCTTTTCGCAGACAGGATTTATTTGACCATAAAAACGAGAATTTTGCAGGAAGCTTTGGTACCTCAGTATCCCCAAAACTTATAGATAGTACCAAAAACAGTGACCTAATTATTGTGTTAGGAGCTAGGCTAGGTGAAATGACAACTCAAGGATATAGCATTATCAGCCCTCAGGATATTTCAAAAAATATAATGCATATTCATGTAGACCCAAATGAGTTGAATAAGGTTTTTAACGCCAATGTATGCATAAACGTTGGAGTGAATGAGTGCTGCGATAAGCTAGAAGAACTCTCTTTGGATAATTCCGATCAATGGAAAGAATGGAGAAATGAGTTAAACAAAAACTACTTGGAGGACTCTAAACCACAAAAAAATAGAAACCTTAATAATCTGGGTAAAATTTTTGAAATAGTTGAAAAAAAATTCCCCTCAAATTCTATTATAACCCTAGATGCTGGAAATAACGCAGCCTGGCCACAAAGGTTTTTAAGCTTCGGAAGAAACCGGAGGCAGATAGCATCTACCTGTGGTTCTATGGGATATGCCATTCCAGCAGCGGTCTCTTCAGCACTGTCAAATCCAGAAAAAGCTGTTCTCTGTTGTGTAGGTGATGGAGGCTTTATGATGTCTAGCCAGGAAATCTCTACGGCTGTTCATTATGGTGCGAAAATTATTATTTTACTTATTAATAATAGTAGTTATGCAACAATAAGAATGCATCAGGAGAGAGATTATCCGGGGCGAAAAATTGCTACAGATTTGAAAAACCCTGACTTTGTTAAGCTATGTAAAGCTATGGGTGCTGATGCCTATAGAGTAAAAGGAGTAGAAGATTTTTCTCAAATTTTTGCCAAGTCGCTTAAGTCAAAAAAAGTAAATGTTATTGAAATACCAATTTCCATAAATCAATTATCCCATAGGTATAATCTTAAGTAGCTTTCAGAGCCTTATTTAGTTCAACTCTAGTCGGACTTGACTGAGCTGTTCCTTTCTTTAAAACACTGAGACCTGCTGCTGCACAAGAAAATTCTACTGATTGCCCCAAATCTTTTCCAAAAGACAATGCGCTTGCTAATGCACCGTTGAAACAATCGCCAGCACCTGTTGTATCAACTACTTTTCCAAAATTGTTGCCTGGGCAAAACGAAATTTTCTCTCCATCAAAAAATGCAGCACCCTTTTTTCCAAGTGTAATAATTACTTTTTCAACTCCCAGGGCTCTGATTTTATTTATAGCCTTTTCAACGTCCCTTTTGCCTTTTAAAGAGATATTTGTTATTTGCTCAGCTTCTGTTTCATTGGGAGTAATAATTTCACAAAACTGGTAAGCTTTCCTACTAATTTTTCCAAATGGGGCTGGGTTAAAAATTGTGATCATGCCCAATTCTCTGGCTTCTTTTAAAACTGCAAATGTAGTATCAGATGACTGTTCAAATTGAGTTAAAAAGATGTCTCCTTTTTCCATTTTTGATTTCTGCAAATAAAAGTCATCTATACTCAGATGGGCTGATGCACCAGGATCAACAATTACACTATTTTCACCATTTTTATTATCAATAAATATTCCTGCCATACCGGTAGGCAAATTTTTATCAATTTTTGTACTCGCAAAGAGTTTCTCTCTTCTCCAAATATCATTTGCATAGCTACTAAAATTATCATTCCCTAATCGAGTAATTAATGTGGTGGATGCTCCAAGTTTTCTTGCTGATATTGCTTGATTTGAGGCTTTGCCGCCAGGGCCTATGTTTGAGCTTTTTGCAATGATGGTTTCCCCAGGTTTTACTTTCTTATCAACATAGAAAGATAAATCCACCGCGAAAATTCCAAAAACAAAAATATGTTTATTTTTTTGTTTCATTGAATTCTGCTCTCAATTGTTCATTATGTTGGTTAAATTTAGGCGCTTTTTTTTCTGAATTCTCCCAAATAAGGGGTGGAGAGGGAATAGCTAAACTTTTATCTAGTGAATTTCTTACACTTATTTTTTTCAACGCCAAATGCCTTTCTAAATCCTTAACGGTATTTAATCTTCCATACGCAATTGACGCGTCTTCAAGCTTATTTTTAATAGTTTCATCGGTAAGCGAAGATAAAATAGACTGAATTGTTTCATCTAATAAATCCCTATTCTTTACTCTGAGTGTATTGCTAGAAAACTTATTCTCTTCTGCCAGAGCAGGTGATTTAAGAACCTCTACACAAAATCTTTTCCACTCCAATTCGTTTTGAATTGAAATGATGAAGCTCGTATTTTCCGAGCTACGGAAAGCACCATAAGGTGCGATAGAAGGATGCTTCAGACCAACCCTTTTGGGAGCAGCTCCTCCGTATTTGCTATGAATATATGGAACAGTCATCCAGTCAGCAGCAACATCAAAAAGGGAAATCTTAACATCCTTAACTTTATTAAAACGTTCTCTCAATAATAAAGATTCTACAATGCCTGCATGTGCTGCCATTCCTGCGCCAATATCACAGATCGAGACCCCTATCCTACCAAGTCCTTCTGGTGATCCAGAGACATCTATAAGGCCACTTTCCGCTTGAATTAGTAAATCATAAGATTTTTTTTTCATCATTTCCGGAGCCTCTCCATAGCCAGATATATCGCAACAGATAAGTCTTGGGTTAATAGATTTCAAACTAGAGCTATCTATGCTCAATTTAGTTACAGTTGTCGGAGAGAAATTCTGAATAAAAATATCCGCTTTAGCAACCATATTTAGGAATATGTGTCTATCAGTCTTTGTCTTTAGGTCCAGCGCGATGCTTTCTTTACCTTGATTCAGCCATATGAAATATGAGCTTTCTCCGTCAGCAGCTGTGTCATAACCCCGAGCAAAATCCCCACCATCCTTTCTCTCAATCTTAATCACCCGGGCGCCCGCTAACTTAAGTCTATTAGAACAAAAAGGTCCAGCCACAGCTTGTTCCATTGATACCACTAATATTCCATCAAGTGGTAAACTCATATTAAAAGCTTCTTGGAAGATTTAAAACGTGCTCAGAAATATAGCTAAGTATTAAGTTCCTCGATACGGGAGCCGTTTGATAAAGGCGCGTTTCTCTGAACTTTCTTTCAATGTCGTACTCTTTACTAAAGCCAAAGCCACCAAATGTCTCCATTGCTGTAGTGCCTGCTTTCCAACTAGCATCGGCAGCCAACATTTTTGCCATATTAGCCTCAGCGCCACATTTTTTACCCTCGTCGAAAAGTGTGGCAGCTTTATCGACCATAAGCGATGCGGCTTCGATTTGTGAATAGCACTCCGCTATTGGAAATTGAATTCCCTGGTTCATGCCAATTTCTCTGTTAAAAACTTTTCTGGTTTTGGCATAGTTAACTGACTTCTCTATAAAATACTTACCGTCTCCGATACACTCTGATGCTATAAGAATTCTCTCGGCATTCATACCATCCATAATTGCTCGGAATCCCTTGTCTTCTTCACCTATAATGCTTTCATCCGGAATGAAAACATCATCAAAAAATAATTCGCAGGAGTGATGGTTAATCATAGAGTCAATCTTCACTATTTTAAGGCCACTTTCCTTAGCTTGTTCTATATCAATAAGGAAAACAGAAAATCCGTCAGTTTTTTTGGTTAGAGCTCCCTGTGGTTTAGTTCGCGCAAGAAGGATCATTAAGTCAGAGTGTTCCACTCGACTAATCCAGACTTTTTGCCCATTGATGATCCAGCCATCATTAGTTTTTTTTGCCATGGTTTTGATACTAGTTGTGTCCGTTCCTGAGTTTGGCTCTGTTACGGCAAAGCTCTGAAGCCTTAGCTCACCAGAAGATATTTTTGGAAGATATTCTTTTTTTTGTTTATCTGACCCATGTCTTAGAAGGGTGCCCATAACGTACATCTGAGCATGACACGCACCAGCATGTGCACCTTGAAGGCTAAGTTCTTCCAAAACAATACAGGCTTCTTTTAATCCCAGTCCAGCGCCACCATATTCTTGAGGAATAAGTATATTTAAGAACCCGCTTGTCGTCATTTCCTTAACAAAGTCTCTAGGGTATTCTTTTTTCTTATCTAAATCACGCCAATATTCTTCTCCATATTTCTGGCAAATTGTGGCTACAGACTCCCGGATTTGTTTTGTATCAATCAAACGTTACTCCCTTTTTAAATTTATACTCTATTAATAACAGTTTCTTTTAAGTTCAGCTATTAGACTCTTCTTATACTCTTCTGAGTTTATCTCTAAAAAACCCAAAGCAGGCAGACTTATTGCTCCCAAAAAATAGGTCGACAAGGCACCACGCGCGACGCTTTCACTGGGATCACTTTTTTGATCCAGTATTTTTTTTCTAATTTCTCTACATCCTGGCGTATGGTAATTTTCATTAGTTGGGTCAAGTCTTATAATCTCACGGTTAAGATTTGAAGAACAAGAAATTAGAAAAGTAAGAAGAAAGGTAATAAAGAGATTTTTATACATAAATTTTAAATTTTTCTCTTATTCTCCTCTCGATTTCTTTATCAAAAAGAGGTATATTATTTTTTCTAGTGAGAATTTCTTTTTTTCGTTCTATAGTTTTGTTCATTATATCCGGTTTATTGTTTTCTTGCCATTCCTTAGGACTCGTTCTATCTGCAAGATCAGGATAAATATATTCTTTTTGCATTAAGTCTAATGTTTGTTGATGCCCCAAATAATGCTCTGGTCCATCAATACAAACGGACCTTATAACATCAATATTTACGATATTATCGTTAACATCGATTCCCTTGATGCATCGTTGTACCTGTCCAAGTATATCGTTACCTAGTATCAATGATTCTAATGAAAACCCTAAAAGCGAAGCATGCATTCCTACAGACTCATAGCAGAGATTTAAGCCTGCAAGACCAGCAAGAGTGTTAGAAATACCATTCTCCCAACCAGCCTGCATATCTGGTAACTTGGAGTCTGCTATTCCAGAGGCGGCACCTCCAGGCAAGCCAAGAAAATGATGCATTTGAGCACAGCCAGCTGTTAAAAGAGCTTGCTCACCCGACCCTCCTGACATTGCACCTGTTCGCAAATCGGAAACAAAGGGCCAAGTCCCGAAAATGCAGGCATGTCCAGGCTTTACTGAATTTACGTAAACAATTCCAGCTAAACATTCTGCAACTGCTTGAACAATTGCTAGAGCAATAGGTGCTGGTGCCGTTGCCCCAGCTTGGCCAGCAGAAAGTAAAAGAATAGGCATCCCGCCTTCAATACATTTTTCCATTGTTTCACAACTCTCCGTTGCAAATTTCATTGGGGGAACCACAAAGCAGTTTGAATTTGAAACAAAAGGCCTTGCCCGCCATTGCTTTTCCCCACCAGCTATCATATGTAGCAAATCCATACAGCCCTTAACATGGTGAGGTTCAGAAAAACTAGTTCCAATATGCTTTGTAGTGCCTCCGCAACAAGCATAAAGCGTGTTGAGATCCATTTCATAGTTGTCGGTTATATCTCTTGCTACCATCACCCGTTGGAAAAAATGTATGTTATCTAATTCCTGAGTTATCTGAGCTGCATGATATAAGTCTTGAACTGTTGAGTCTCTGTATTCTTTCTTTTCCACATCGACCACATGAACGGCTGCTCCTGCAGTTCCAAAAAAAACTTTTTTCCCAGATAACTGCATATCGAATTTTTCCTCTCGTCCAAATAGCGTCAAGTCTTTAGAGGACAAAGCAATCATGTCTTCAACAAGAGATTTAGAAAACCTAAGCCTTCCATCGTCTCCCAGTACTGCACCGGCTTTGGTCATATAATTTATTCCGCTCTTTGGAGCCAGGCCAATTCCGATTTCGGATAATGCATCAAGAGCTAAGTTGTATAATTTCTTTATATCTGAGTCACACAAAGGCTTGTAACTGCCACCATTCAGTCCTGGCTTTATTGGATTTATTTCTTCAGATATGGGAGCTGCTCTTAGCGCTATTTTTGAGTCTCTACCTCTTCGTTCAGGTCTCTTCATTTCTGCCTCCTAGAAAAATGCCAAAAAAGTTACATTCTAATCTTCTCAGAGATCGGGTCATACAATGGTTTAGATGATATTTTTGCCTTGGCCATCGTCCCTGCTATTTCAATATGAAAGTCTGAGGTCTCGACTGATTTTATGGTCTCTTCTTTTAGTGGAATATAGCCCATGCCAATAGCTGATCCTAAAAAATGACCGTAGTTACCTGAAGTTAGGTATGAAACAAGCTCACCATCCCGGTAAATCGGTTCATTATGGAACAGTAGCAACTCTGGATCTTCAAGTTGAAATTGGTAGAGATATTTTTCGAGACCCTGGTTGTTTTTTCTTATAACGGCTTCTTTACCGATAAAATCGTCCTTGTTCGTTTGTACTGCGAAACCAAGCCCAGCTTCCAATACATGGTCTTCATCGGTAATATCATGACCAAAATGGCGGTAAGCCTTCTCAATTCTGCAGCTATCTAAACTATGGAGGCCACATAGCCTAAGGTCATATTTTTTTCCTACTTCTCGGATCACTTCGAAAACATGACAAGCCTGATCTGAGCTTACATACAATTCCCAACCTAATTCTCCAACGTAGCTAATTCGATGTGCTCTAGCCAATCCATACCCTATTTCGATCTCCTTAGCTGAGCCAAATGAATGATTATTGTTATCAAATTTATTCGGTGATATTTCTGATAATAGCTTTCTTGAATTTGGTCCCATTAATACCAAAACAGCTTCTGATGAAGTAACATCAGTCACTACGACATTAAAGTTTTCTCTATGGCGGTTTAGCCAACTTAAATCTCGAACGAGAGTAGCAGCAGGCACAACAAATAAAAAACAATTATGCTCTAAACGAGTTACAGTAAGGTCACTTTCAATACCACCACTTGAGTTTAGCATTTGGGTATATACTATTTTCCCAATATCTACATCGACGTTATTTCCGCAAATCTTTTGGCAAAACAACAAGGCATCCGCCCCTTCAATCCTTATTTTTCCAAAACTACTCATATCAATCAGCCCAACATTATTTCTAATCGCTAAATGCTCTAGCCTATGGTTTTCAAACCAGTTCTGTTTCTTCCAATCATAGATATATTTTTTTTCCTGTTTTCCAATTGCAAACCAGTTGGCTCTTTCCCATCCTGCGAGTTCGCCGAATATGGCATTTTCTTTTTTTAGATGTTCATGTAATGGAGATCTTCTGACCCCTCGGGATGTTTCAACCTGTCTGTAAGGAAAATGGTCTGCATATAATAATCCTAATGACTCCTTTACCCGATCTTTCAAATAAAGGCGATTTCTCTGAAAGGGCTGGGCCCTTCTTATATCCACGTCCCACAGGTCAAACGGTGGGGAGCCTTGGTCAATCCACTGCGCTAAGGCCATTCCTGCACCACCCGAAGAGACTATGCCAATTGAATTATATCCTGCTGCAACCCAAAATCCTTTAAGTTCAGGAGCTTCCCCTAAATAATACTTGTCATCTGGTGTAAAACTCTCTGGCCCGTTGAAAAATGTTTGAATGCCGTATTTTTCTAATATTGGTATTCGTTTTATTGCCTTTTCCAATATAGGTTCAAAATGGTCTAAATCTTCTGGAAGTTGGTCGAAGCAGAAATTTTCATCAATTCCATCCATTCCCCATGGTTTTGCTTGCAGTTCAAAGGCGCCAACTAAAAATTTACCCGCATCCTCCTTATAATAGGTTTGTTCATCAGGCATTCTTAAAACGGGTAACGTGCTTAGGTTTTTTACTGGCTCTGTAACAATATAAAAATGTTCGCAGGCATGAAGCGGAACTGTAACACCATGGCTTTCAGCAAAATCTCTTGCCCACATGCCCGCACAATTTGCAGCATTTTCTGTTTTGATAAGCCCTTTACCATTTTCATTCTCCCAGTGAACGCCACAAACAGAATTATTATGAGTGTTTAATCCAGTTACTTTTGTATCCTCAAAAATTTTTACTCCCAAATCTCGCGCCCCTTTTGCTAATGCCATGGCGATATTTGCAGGATCACCTTGACCATCTAGTGGAAGATGGACGGCGCCCTTGACACCATCAACATTTAAAAATGGATGAAACGATTTCAACTCAGAGATGGAAATCTCATTGACTTCTACATCGAACGCCTTGGCCATTGAGGCTTGTCTCAAAATTTCTTCATGACGGTGCTCTGTAAGCGCCACCGTTAAAGATCCATTTTGTTTTACACCAGTAGAAATGCCTGTTTCTTTTTCCAGGTTCACATAAAGATCTGCAGAATATTTTGCCAAACGTGTCATATTTAAGTTTGGTCTTAGTTGGCCTATAAGACCTGCTGCATGCCATGTGGTTCCAGAGGTCAGTTTTTTTCTTTCCAAAAGAATGATGTCTTTCCAACCTATTTTTGCAAGGTGATAGGCAAGTGAGCACCCTGATATACCTCCACCAATAATCACAATTCTTGCTTCTGCTGGTATGCTCATTGTCTAAGTCTTTTATTATCAGGATCCCAGAGAGGTTTGTTGTCCTGGACGGTTGCACCAAATCTTTCTCCATAGATCTCCACTTCAATCTGAGTTCCTGGATCACAAAGATCTGTGCGAAGCATACCTAAGGCTATAGAATGGTCTACCCTGTATCCCCATGCACCGGAAGTGGTTTCTCCAACAATTTTGTCGTCATGCCAAAGGGTGGACATGTAAGGAGCATCAAAACCGTTCGCTTTTACCTTTAAAGTTACAAAGCTTTTTTTGCTACCTTCTTGCTTTTCCTTAAGCAGTGCTGGCTTGCCAATAAAATCAATATCTTTGTCAAAATTTACAAATCTTTCTAGTCCTCCTTCAAGGATTGAGTAATCACTGGATAGGTCTCCCTTCCAAGCTCTATACCCCTTTTCTATTCTAAGTGAATTCAATGCAAACATCCCAAAAGGCTTAGCGCCTAGAGACAATATTTGATCATAAATAGAATTTAGATACTTGTTCTGAACGTGAACTTCCCACCCTAGTTCCCCAGCGAATGATATCCTAGCCATAACTACTGGCATTTTATTTATAAAAGCTTTTTGGTGTGACAACCAAGGAAGATAAAGATCAGCATCTACAATCTTATTAAATAAATCTCGACTTTTTGGTCCTGTCACAATTAGAGTTCCAACTTCCTGGCTTTTATCTTCTAGGGTAATGTCACTATTTGGGTCTATGGACCTCAGTAATAATTCATAGTCATGCCATTGCGCAGCTGCAGCAGTTATTAACGTAAAATGCTGATTAGAATGTTTCATGATAGACATTTCCGTGAGTATTCTTCCTCTGTGATCACTAAAGTAGGAAAGGCTAATCCTGCCTGTGGATGGTAGATTGCCTACAATCAGCCCACTTAGTAAATCTTGACAATCTTTTCCTTTTAATTCAAAGCGAGAAAACCCAGGTAGATCTAAAACCCCTACGCCATCTCTTACCGCTTCGCACTCTTCTTTTACCCTTTTTTCCCATGGGCCATTTCTTTCCCATGTTTGAGCCGATGCTATAGAAGTATCATCACCTTCTTTTGCGAACCAATTGGCTCTTTCCCATCCATTATAGCAACCCATCTGACCGCCTAAGCCCAGAATTTTTGCATGAATTGGAGACAAACGTCTATCAGAAGCTGCGGGCCATCGCATATGAGGAAAATGCATCCCATACTCATGACCATAAATTTCCTTGCCTTTTTCAATACAATATTCTTGGTCAGTAAAATCGGTAAAACGTCTGGGGTCACAGGACCACATATCCCATTCAGTTGTTCCCTCTGTAATCCATTCTGCCAAGACCTTACCCGCTCCTCCACCTTGGGCAATGCCAAAAGTAAACACGCAGGCTTCGAATGCATTTCTCACGCCTGGCATAGGGCCTATAAGTGGATTCCCATCCGGAGTATACGGAATTGGTCCGTTTATTACTTTCGATACCCCCGCTTTAGCGAGAAGAGGGACTCTTTTCATAGCGTCTTCCACATACCATTCCAATCTCTCAAGGTCATCTGGGTATAGCTGAAAGCTGAAGT
The DNA here is from genome assembly GCA_902540655.1 of uncultured Alphaproteobacteria bacterium. Classification (GTDB taxonomy): domain Bacteria; phylum Pseudomonadota; class Alphaproteobacteria; order Rhodobacterales; family Rhodobacteraceae; genus CACIJG01. The sequence goes on from CACBNQ010000009.1 coordinate 35,052, forward strand.
CGTCGGGAAGGGGGTCATCTTTTGTACACCAATGGGCTCGACAATTTCTTTCGTAAGGTCCGAGATTAAAACCATTTTTTTCCTGTCTTAAATAGTAAGAGGAATCTACGTCTCGTAATAAAGGCAGTTTGTGACCAGTATTTGCCGTCCATTTCTCGAGTTCTTCTACTTGTTCAGAAACTACATATTGGTGACTCATCGAAACCATGGGAATTTTTCGGCCACCGAAAGGGATGAACCATTCACTAACTCTCTGGGCATAATATCCAGCAGCGTTAACTATTATTTCTGCTGAGATCGAGCCTTTCTCAGTGATTATTTCCCACATATCATTTTCTTTTTTAATACCTTCAGCTGAGCAAAACCGAACAATTTTAACACCAAGCTGTCTTGCTCCTTTTGCTAAGGCTTGCGTCAACTGGGCAGGGTCAATATCGCCATCTGCAGGATCATATAGAGCGCCTTTTATTTCATGTGTTTCTATAAAAGGATACAACTTCTTGATTTCGTTATTATCCAAAATTTCTATGTTCATTCCTTGATAGAGCCCCATTCCTTTGGCTCTTTGAAATTCCTGTATTCTCTCTTTGCTATGCCCTAATCTTATCGACCCTGTGACATTATAATTCATTGGATAATCAACTTCGTCACCAAGGTTACTGTATAATTCTGTAGAATATCGTTGCATATTCATAATGGACCAGCTTGTGGAAAATGTGGGAACATTGCCGGCTGCATGCCATGTTGAGCCAGCTGTAAGCTCATTTTTCTCGAGCAAAACACAATCGGTCCAACCAGCTTTTGCTAAATGATAGGCACAAGATACCCCTACAACGCCACCACCTATTATAACCACTCTTGCTTGTGAAGGTAATTCGCTCATCATATCCCCCTAGTAGATAAAATATTAACAAGGATATCTTATAAAAAGCAAGTGATTGAGCAAATAAATTTAAGTAATGATTAGGGAATTAATTTGTCATTTATATGATGTCAAAATCAAGAGATATTTCTTTGTCTATTGGTTCTAATTGGCACGACAACACAAATCCTTTTTTTATTTCCCATTCTTCCAAAGAGTAGTTCTTTTTCATTCTTGCTTCACCAGAACTCACTTTGCATCTACAAGTTGCGCACATGCCGTTTTTACAAGAATAAGGCACATTAATTCCATTTTGGTTAGCTTTATCTATAAAATCGTCATTCTTGCTCATAAGAAAAGATTTTTTACTTCCGTCTATTAGAAGCTCTATTTTACTCTCCCCAGTATCTAAATTTTGGGAAATATCTTCTATATTTTTATCCGTAGCCACAAAAAATAATTCAGTCATAATTTTTTTTTCTGCCACTCCTTTGTCTTTTAAATATGATTGCAAGGATTTAGTCATATCTAATGGTCCACAAATAAAACATTGGTCTAAATCTTCCAGATCAATAAGATTTGCGTCGCTTAAATACGCTATTTTATCTTGCGTTATTCGTCCATTCAGAAATTCTGTGCTCTGGATCTCTCTTGAAAAAAAGTTAAAAACTAATAACCTATCAAGATATTTATCTTTTAAATCCTGTATTTCTGTTTTGTACATCATATCGGCGTACGTTTTATTTGAGAATAAAAGTGTTATTCTCGATTTGTTATTTCTTCTTAGTGTAGACTTTAAAATAGACATAATTGGGGTAATCCCTGACCCAGCCGCTATAAGTAGGAGATGATTTGCGTTTTCGCTATTAACAACAAAACTACCATCTGGGTTAGATATTTGGACTACATCCTCTATTTTTTTTGTTTTAAGAAATTCTGAAAACATACCATTTTCTATATGTTTGACGCCTATCTCAATAAAGTTTTTATTGGGTTCAGAACTGATGGAATAGGTTCTAGTGTGATCGTTTTTTTTCATATTGAATCTGACACTGATATATTGGCCAGGTTTATGATTAAATTTCTCATGCAGAGAGTTGGGTAGACTAAATTTTATTCTACTGCTACCCGCTGTCTCTCTCTTGATTGAGTTTATTTTAAGATCGTAAAATGTTTGTTTGACCATTCAAACACACTTAAAATGATCAAAGGGTTCTTTGCAATCCAAACATCGATATAGTGACTTGCATGCTGTTGAGCCAAATTCAGATACCTTTTCGGTTCTATAAGATGCACATTGTGGACACTTGACATCTTTTAATAAGGTTTCACCAATAGTATCTGCCTTCCTAGGATGTGGGGGTGAGATTCCAAACTTCTCCATTTTTTTCCTCCCATTTTCAGAAATCCAATCTGAGCTCCATGGTGGCGAAAATGACTTTTCAATTATGGTCGATATACCTATCTTTTTTAATTCACTGGCAATCTTTTCCTCAATGACTGAAATAGCTGGGCATCCAATATAGGTTGGAGCAATAGTAACCACATGGTTTTTGTCGTTGCGCTTAATTTCTCTGATTACTCCCAAATCGTCTAATGTTAGGAAGGGTAATTCAGGATCGGTCAAGTCTTTTAAGACATCCCATGCTTTTTCAGTGCCTTTTTCCATATTCACCAACTTGAGTTTGGATACGCTCTTTGCATATATTGTAGGTCTGAAAGTAAATAGCCAAATGCCTCACTGTGTTCACCTTTCCGTCCGCCTCTCTTTTTTAAAATAATGTCTGGAAAATCTAAATTCCCTTTTTGTAGAATAGCCTTAACTTCATCTTTCCAACTGTCAAATATCGATGTTGGTTCGGGAAGGAAATCATTTTGCGAGCACATTTCAGTAAAATCGTCATTATTAAAAAGTTCTCCTAAGAAAGGTTCTAAGTTTGCAATAGCGTTAGACATTTTTAAATTGCTTTCATCTGTGCCATCGCCTAGCGTGATAACCCATTGAGACGCGTATTTTGAATGATAGGAAGTTTCCAAAAATGCCTTCTCCGAGAATTCCTTCAGCTTTGTAAAGCAACATTTAATTTTCACTTTCTCCCAAAAATATTTCATAAAGGTAGAAAAATAGAAAAGGCGTAAGACAGTATTTCCAAAATCGCCGTTTTCCTGCTCAACGAGCAATAAATTTTTATATTCATGCTCGAGTCGCAGGAACGCTAATTGATCCTCATTTTTATATCTTGAATTTACTTCACACGCTAAGCAGTACAATGTTTGCGCGTGTCCTATTAAGTCCAGAGCGATATTTGGAAGTGCTAGATCTTCTTCGAGCGTGGGGGCATGTCCACACCATTCTGATGTTCTGTGGCCTAATATTAGATTGTCATCAGCTATTCTCAGCAGACCTTCAAAAACCATATCGGCCGTATTAATTTTCATTACATGTGACCTACATCATCTGGAACATCATAAAAAGTGGGATGGCGATAAATTTTATCATCAGAACTAAAAGTTTCCTCTTTCTCATCAGGATCAGAAGATACTATGTCGATAGATCTTACTACCCAAATTGACTGTCCCTCTCCCCTACGACTGTATACGTTCCTCGCAGATAATATTGCCATTTCGCGGTCTGGAGCATGAATTGATCCACAGTGACGATGTGACAGGCCATTTTTTGGCTGGATAAATACCTCCCAGAGGATAGTTTCTTTTTCTTCACTAACCAATTTATTCAGCAGCCTGTAAGGCAGTTTGTTTCTTTAAAGCATGTGCATGTGCTGCAGCTCTAACCCAGCTACCTTCGTTCCATGCCTTTTGTTTGGCAGATATCCTTTCTTTATTCATCGGACCATCCCCTCTTACTACTCTCCAAAACTCGTCCCAGTTTATCTCACCATACGCATAGCCACCTTTGCCATTATTTCTTTTTTTATCCCACTTCAAATCTTTATCAGGAACGGTAAGGCCGATTTTTTCGGCCTGAGGAACGATAGCATCCACGAATTTCTGCCGTAGCTCATCGTTTGTGTATCTTTTTATTTTCCATTTTACAGAATTTTCAGTGTTAGGGCTATCGGCATCATTGGGCCCAAACATCATTACGCTTGGCCACCACCATCTGTTCAAGGCTCTCTGTGCCATTTCTTTCTGTGCTTTTGTTCCTTTAGCTAGGGTAAGCATTATTTCATAGCCTTGTCGTTGGTGGAAACTTTCTTCCTTGCATATCCTTATCATTGCTCGCGCGTACGGACCATATGAACATCGGCAAAGGGGAATTTGGTTCATTATTGCTGCACCGTCGACAAGCCACCCAATGGCACCAATATCAGCCCATGTAGGAGTAGGATAATTAAAGATTGATGAGTATTTTGCTTTTCCGGATAAAAGTTCTTGGGTCATTTCCATTCTTGATTTTCCAAGAGTCTCGGCAGCGCAATAAAGGTATAGTCCATGACCTGCTTCGTCTTGCACCTTTGCTAAAAGAGATAACTTTCTTCTAAGTGTAGGAGCTCGAGTGATCCAGTTTCCCTCTGGAAGCATACCCACAACCTCTGAATGCGCGTGTTGTCCTATTTGTCTGATCAATGTTTTTCTGTAGGCTTCAGGCATAGAGTCTTTGGGCTCTATTTTTTCATCTCGATCGATTTTTTCCTGAAATTCTTCCAAAGACACTATTTTTTCGTTTTGTTTTCTAGCCATTGTACTTGCCTATCATTTACGTGTAATCCTTAATAAATATCTTATATGTTAAAAAAGGGTGCTCTTCAATATCTACCAAAAAATATACCAAAAAAAATTGCGATAAGATTTTATCTAATGTTAATCTAACGGAAATCCAATTTTTGATTTAATGGAATTGTGGTATGACGCCTTTAGAACGAGCAAAAAAATCTGCAGAGACAATGTGGAAGAAAGATAAAGCTTCTAAGGGAATTGGAATAAAAATAGAAAGCATAGCCCCTGGAAAAGCTGACTTAAGTTTAATAGTAAAGCAGAAACACCTTAATGGGCACGACATTTGCCACGGAGGATTTATTTTTACCCTTGCAGACAGTGCTTTTGCGTTTGCCTGTAACAGCTATAATCAAGCGGCAGTTGCCCAAAATAATATGATTACTTTTATAGCGCCCGCGCAAAAAGGTGAAAAGCTGATAGCCAAGGCTAGAGAGGTTAGTCGAACTGGCCGATCAGGGATTTATGATGTTTCCGTTTTTAATAACAAGAAACAGAAAATAGCCGAGTTCAGAGGACTTTCAAGAACGATCGGTGGGCAAAACTTTAAGGAATAAATGAATGAGGGATTTAACTCCAAAAAAACACGAATTGGAACCAATCGAGATTGCATCTATTGACGAAATAAAAGCCCTACAACTTGTTAGATTAAAGTGGTCTGTCGATCACGCCTATAAGAACGTTGCATTTTACAAAAAAAAATATGATGAAATCGGAATTCATCCTAGTGATTTGAAATATTTGGAGGATATAAAGCTATTCCCATTTACAACAAAAGAAGATCTTAGAAAGAACTATCCATTTAATATGTTTGCACACAAATTAAAGGATATTGCCAGAATACATGCTTCATCCGGCACCACAGGAAAACCGACAGTTGTTGCTTACACGAAGAATGATTTGGAAATGTGGGAGCACTTAATTGAGCGATGTCTACGTGCCTCGGGCATGAAAAAGGGAGACATGCTTCATAATGCATATGGTTATGGGCTGTTTACTGGTGGCCTGGGCTTGCATGGAGGGGCTGAAAAAATGGGATTAACGGTTATCCCAGTTTCTGGTGGTATGACAGCAAGACAAGTACAGCTGATCAACGATTTTAAGCCTAAAGGCATAACCGTTACACCCTCTTACATTCTATCTATTTTAGATGAATTCAAAGCACAGGGTTTAGACCCTAAGAAATCTTCATTGGAAGTTGGTATTTTCGGAGCTGAGCCTTGGACAAACTCTATGCGTAGCGAGATTGAGTCGCAATTTGATATGCATGCAGTTGATATTTATGGACTATCAGAGGTACTCGGACCGGGAGTGGCTAATGAGTGTGTTGAGTCAAAAGACGGTTTACACGTTTGGGAAGATTATTTTTATCCAGAGATAATCAATGTGGAAACTGGAAATGTTTTAGAGGATGGGGAGAAAGGTGAGTTGGTTTTTTCATCTTTATGCAAAGAGGCCTTTCCTATAATTAGATACAGGACCAAGGATTTAACAAAATTGATGAAGGGTACCGCGCGCTCTGTGCGCAGGATGGAAAAGATAACCGGCCGCAGCGATGATATGATGATAATTAGAGGGGTAAATATCTTTCCCACGCAAATTGAGGAACAATTATTAAAAATAGATAGTTTATCCCCTCATTTTCAAATTAAACTGATTAAGGATGCAAGGATGGACAAGATGATAGTGTATACTGAGCACTACAAGTCAGAAGATGTGGAACAATCCTATGTGGAAAATTTGTCTGCTAACCTGAAAAAACGTGTAAAGGACATCATGGGGTTAAGCATTGAGGTAAATGTTGGAAAAAAAGGCTCGGTGCCAAGGTCGGAAGGAAAGGCTGTAAGAGTAATTGACGAAAGATAATATCAAACGGAGGAAAAATTGGAAAAGCGAACAACTAAAGGAAAAAGCAAGCTTTATGAGAGCGTAACAGAAACTATAGGGGATACGCCTTGCATAAGAATAAATACTCTAGCACCCAAGCATGTAAATATGTATGTTAAAGCTGAGTTTTTTAATCCCGCCAGTTCAGTCAAGGACCGTCTAGCAATAAGTATTATAGAAAATGCTGAGCAAAAAGGCCTGCTCAAGCCAGGCCAGACAGTAGTCGAAGCAACAAGTGGCAACACGGGTATCGGATTGGCAATGGTGTGTGCGGCTAGGGGCTATCCGCTTGTCGTGACTATGGCAGACAGTTTTTCGATAGAGCGAAGGAAAATTATGAGATATTTGGGTGCCAAAGTTGTTTTGACGCCTAGAGCCGAAAAGGGTTTTGGAATGTATAATAAGGCAAAAGAGCTGGCCGAAAAAAATGGATGGTTTTTTGCACAACAATTTGAAACAGAAGCAAATGCAGAAATACATCAAAATACCACAGCACAAGAGATTTTAACTGACTTCTCGGATGTTGGATTGGATTATTGGGTTAGTGGGTATGGTACTGGAGGAACTGTTTCTGGAGTTGGACGGGTATTAAGAGAAAAAAGTCCTAGAACCAAAATAATTTTAACTGAGCCGGAAAACGCAGCTTTGATTGGGAGCGAATTGAAGCAAGATAGACATTCCGACAATACACCAGCTACAAGTCACTCTTCTTGGAATCCCCATTTGATCCAGGGGTGGACACCAGATTTTATACCATTTGTTCTGCAGGAGGCCATAGATAATAACTATTTTGACAAGTTGCTTCCCGTTTCCGGTGAGCAAGGAATTACATGGGCAAAAAGATTAGCGCGAGCGGAAGGAATTATTACAGGAATATCGGGAGGTTCAACATTTGCAATTGCGATGGAAGTTGCAAAAGATGCCCCACCTGACTCAAATATTTTGTGTATGTTGCCTGATACTGGAGAAAGGTATCTGTCTTCACCCCTTTTTGAAGAAATTCCTGAAGAAATGACTGATGACGAGAAAAAAATATCACTGTCAACACCGAATTATCAACTATAACAATAAAAGATAACTTTTATGCTTGATTCGTTTTGTCCACGACGGTTTAGAATCATGCTCAAAAAGACATTTTTAAAAAATAATCTTCACAAAAAGACATAAAAGATAAAAAAAGCTTTTTAAATCAATAACTTAGAAATTTGTTACTGATTCTCAGTGAAATTCAAAAAAAGGCTTTAATTTAACCGGTCAAGTCAATAGCTTTTTTATCAACAATTTTATCCACAGGCACTATCTCATTGAAAAATTTAAAAAATTGCTTTTTTTCTTACAGTAAATTTTCTAAGTAGTAGGATCATTGCTAGGCTTTAGTAGACAGACGTAACGGAGGCTAACACCGTTATCAAGCCCAATTTGTTTATCACGATTCGGTTTTTTATTCAGTGATTGCGCAGCTTCAACACATGCATTTTTTGTTAGATAGGATCGATTCAGATCACTAATAGAATGCGATACATCGAACCCAATGCCACTTACTACAGAGTATAGGAATAAACCCCACATCTGGTCAACCATTAGAGAACTCCCTTTATAACAATAAATACTATTAGTTGGTAATAATACTACTCGTAATTTCCTATTCATGATAGACCAATAAATGTCTTCATTAGGAGAAATAGTTGACAAAAATATATTTGGCATACGGATCGAATTTAAACCATCGACAAATGGCGGACAGGTGCCCCGATGCGAGATATCTGGGAAATACAATGCTGAAAGACTGGAGACTAATATTTAAGTCGGTCGCTACTATTGAAAAAGATTTAGGTAAACATGTACCTGTAGGAGTTTTTCAAATCACTGAGGAGTGTGAAAAAGCTCTGGATATTTATGAAGACTATCCACAGTTATACGATAAGAAGGAATTAAATGTCATATTAGATGGCAATCAGGTGACAGCAATGACCTATATTATGGTTGGAAAATATGGCATTGCGCCACCATCTAGAAAGTATTTCAATGTGATTAGCGAAGGCTACAAAAACTGCGATTTAAACTTAGATTTTTTACTGGAGGCCCATGAAAATTCTATTATAGCTGACAGTGGTAAAGGATATGAAAGTGCTCGATGGAAGCAATGATCAGCTAGTATCTAACGCATTTTTTTAAGTAATAAGGGCAGTATTTAACTGCCCTTATTTTTCGATTTTAGTCTTCCTCTGGTAAAACTAAATTAAGTATCACCGCGACTATAGCTGTTGGTGCGACAGCTGAAGTAGCTAACACTTTTACTACACCTGGAAGATATTGAACCGCGG
>CACBNQ010000010.1 GCA_902540655.1 uncultured Alphaproteobacteria bacterium
ACAGGTTTAGCGATTTCAGTGGCTGATGAGTCACTAAATTGTGTTGCTTTAGGCACCGGAAAATCTTTAGAGTTTGAAAAGCAGCTGGCTCATGTGATAGATTACGGTAGTTAAGAGCTTATTTATTAAGGAAAATGGCTAATAAGTCTAAACCCAATAGATCTAAGTCATGGAGCATACCAATTACTACCTTTACATTTGTATGCCTCACTCTTATTTTTATTTTGTGGCGAGTAGATAATACTAGAACAGAGTTAATAAGAACAAAAATCATTGATTTTGTTTCCCCCCTTACAATACCTCTAAACTACCCGATTAAAGTGGTTGGGGACTTAGTAACGTATTTTGAAACTTACTCAACACTTTTAGAAGAGAATAAAGAACTTAAGAGAGACCTACAGAATATGACTGGTTGGAAAGAAAAAGCCTTACAGCTGGAACAAAAAAATGCACAGCTCAGAGCGTTAAATAATGTAAAGCTGAGTGAAGATCTCATATGGATAACGGGAGAAATGATGGCTGACAGTGGTAGTCCCTTTTATCAATCGGGTGTTATAAATATTGGATCGAAGGATGGGATAAAAAATGGCTCTGCGGCGGTGGACGGGCTTGGGCTCGTTGGTCGAATTTCTGGCGTTGGACAGAAGGTCGCTAGGGTATTATTTTTAACGGATATTTCCTCTGCAATACCCATAAAGATAAAGCGAAGCAACCAAAAAGGTCTTATGATCGGAGATAATAGTCCATGGCCTTTGTTAGAGTTTGTTGAGGAAAAAGGTCTTATTAATATTGGGGATAGGGTATTCACGTCAGGTGACGGCAATGTTTTCCCATCCGATATTCTTATAGGAACTATCTTGATCGATAATAAAAAAAAGTTGAGAGTAAAGCCAGTTGCTAATTTTGAGTCTTTGGAATTTCTACGAATTTTGAATACAAAAAAAATAGTTGTGGACTGGACAGAACCGGACTTGGTAGGAATGGAAAATTTTTAGTATTAGAAAATGAAATTTTACCAATCGAATCTTTTGACTAATACTATTTTTTTTGCTTTGGGACTTTTATTCATTATTTTCCCTACCGCATTAACAAGTACGGGGTTTAGCAATACATATTCATTTTACCCAGATCTTTTTTTATGCTTAATCTTTGCTTCCACTCTAAATAGACCAAAGGTTATAAACTTATATGCAATTTTGGTACTATTGCTCTTTTCAGATGTTTTACATATGAAGCCTATCGGACTATTTACAACTCTTATGTTTACGAGTGTTGTAATTATAAGACGCTATAAACTACAAATAGAGCAATCACCGTTCTACATCCATTATTTGATATTTTTAATCTTGCTCTCTTGTGTTCAAACACTCAATCTTTTCCTACACCACTTACTATTTTTACCAAAACTTAGCTTGCTTACAATTATCAATCAGACAATTTTTACTTTAATTTGCTATCCCTTATTTGATATACCTTATAAACTGGTAAGAGCGAATAAAAGATAATGTCAAAATTTAAAGATACCACCCTGAAATCAAAGCTAATCAGGCGAGTACATAGAAGGATAGTGCTTGCTGGATTATTAAAAGCGAGCACGGTAGCGCTATTGGGATGGAACATAAGAAAACTACAAATTGAAGACTCTGAGGATTACAAGTTACTAGCAGATGCCAATAGAGTGAACCTAAGACTTATTCCACCTTCAAGAGGGCTTATTTTTGATAGATTGGGTACGCCGATTGCCTTAAATGAACAAAATTACAAAATAGTTTTCATTAGAGAACAAGCTGCTGATCCTAGAAAAGTATTAAAGAAACTTGCAAGCATCATAGAGTTAGACCAAAAGCGTCAAGAGAAAATATTGCAAGATATGAAAAAAAGAAGCCCTTTTATACCGATTACCGTCGCCGAAAACCTCACTTGGAAAGATTTTGCGCACATATCAGTAAATTTACCAAGTCTCCCCGGCATAATTCCAGAGGTGGGGTTAACCCGCCACTACCAAGAATACGAATCATACGCTCATATTGTAGGTTATGTTGGACCGATATCTGATAAAGATCTCAAATCTGAGAAACCAGTTGACCCAGTTCTTCAAATCCCAAAGTTTCAAATTGGGAAAGTAGGGGTTGAGAAAAAATTAGAGACCCATTTACGAGGAAGAGCAGGAGTCAGTAAAGTTGAGGTTAACGCCTCAGGACGAGTAATGAGAGAACTAAACAGAACTCAAGGTAAATCTGGGGAAAACATCCACCTGACTATAGCAACCAATCTTCAGAAGTTTGCATCAGAAAGATTGAAGGGGATGAGCGCTTCATCGGTTCTTATTGATATAAAGAGTGGAGATATATTATCACTAGTATCAACCCCAAGCTATAATCCAAATAACTTTGTATTAGGAATATCGCAGTCTGATTGGAACGCTTTACTGAATGACGAGCGAAAACCTCTACTGAACAAAGCTACTTCTGGAGCCTATCCCCCAGGCTCAACATTTAAAATGGTAGTAGCTGCAGCAGCTCTCGAACTAGGGCTTATTGGATTAAATGACAAAATATTTTGTGCCGGATTCTATGAGTTAGGAAGCAGAAATTTTCACTGCTGGCTTAAGGGTGGGCACGGGAAACTAACCCTCCAAGAAGCTATTCAAAAGTCATGCGACGTCTATTTTTATGAACTTGCTCGTAAGGTCGGAGTGAAAAGAATCGGGGATATGGCAAGACGGCTAGGTCTTGGTCAAGCATACAACCTACCATTGACCGGTTTAAGTAAGGGTTTTGTACCAACAAAAAAATGGAAAAAGGAAAGATTTGGCACCAGCTGGCTTGTCGGAGATACTCTCAATGTGGGCATCGGGCAAGGATTTAGCTTAGCAACGCCTTTACAGTTAGCTGTTATGACAGCCAGACTGGCATCTGGGAAAGAGGTGACCCCAAACATTATTAAAAACTCTAATAAAAACCCAGATAACCCCAAAGCTCTTTCGATAAAAGAAAATACTCTTGTTGCTATTAGAAAGGGAATGTTTGACGTTTTAAATGAAAAAGACGGTACAGCATTTAACTTTAGAACTACTAATCATAATTTCTTAATTGCAGGTAAAACAGGTACCTCTCAAGTAAGGAGAATAACGCGAGAGGAGCGAGAGGAAGGCGTGATCAAAAATGAAGATTTGCCATGGAAAATGAGAGATCATGCTCTATTTACATGTTTTGCTCCATTTAAAAATCCTAAATACGCGCTTAGCGTAGTAGTTGAGCATGGAGGAAGTGGTTCCAAGGTAGCTGCTCCAATTGCACGGGATATAATGCTTTTTCAACTTTACGGAGGTATTCCTCCTGTCACTGCTTATCCAGAAAAACAACAAGTAGAGGCACGTAAAAGGCTTATGGATATTGAAAAAAAAATAAATTCTAGAACTAACATAAATCCAAATATTTAAGATGAACCCATTCATAAAGATAATTTACATTAATTGGCCACTACAGATCCTAATTTTGGCAACAGCCTTATTTGGATTTTTAATGCTGTATTCTGTTAGTGGTGGGAGTTGGGACCCTTGGACTAAACCTCAAATAAATAGGTTTTTTATAAGCTTTATATTAATCTTTGTAATGTCAGCTATCAGTATTTCCTTTTGGCAGAAGATATCTCCTTTTTGCTATATACTAGGTTTAGCATTACTAATAGCTGTCTATTTTTATGGTGATACGGGAATGGGTGCAAAAAGGTGGTTGGATTTAAGAATAATAAAATTACAGCCATCGGAAGCTTTCAAAATATCAATGGTAATGGCCCTTGCTTATTATTATCATAAGCTTCCTGTCAATAAGGTATCACATCCGTTTTATGTTTTAGTTCCACTTTTACTAATAATAATTCCTGCATTAATAGTTTTTCGACAGCCAGACCTTGGCACAGCGTTGGTTATAATTATGATAGGTATTTTTGTAATGTTCATTGCTGGGGTACATTTTGGATATTTTTTATTTGGAGGACTTAGCTTCTGTACTCTACTTTTTATCCTATTTCAGAGTAGAGGCACAGATTGGCAACTACTTAAGGATTATCACTTTAGAAGAATAGATACGTTTCTAGATCCATCAGTGGACCCATTAGGAGCAGGTTATCATATTACACAATCAAAAATTGCCTTAGGATCAGGGGGCCTTTTTGGACGAGGCTATATGCAAGGCTCACAAAGTCAGCTTAATTTCTTACCCGAGAAGCATACCGATTTTATTTTTACTACTCTGGCAGAAGAGTTTGGATTTTTTGGTACAATTGGTCTTCTCATCATATATAGCCTCATTGTTGCTTTTTGTATTTTTTCAGCACTAGCAACTACAGACAAATTTTCTCGATTATTGATAACCGGTCTTTGCATGACTTTTTTTACGTATTTCTCTATTAATATCGCAATGGTTATGGGCCTATTGCCAGTTGTGGGTATCCCTTTGCCGCTAGTTTCCTATGGAGGATCTTCAATGATTGTAATCATGTTGAGCTTTGGACTAATTCAAAGTGCACACGTGCACAAGAATGTTGGCTTCTGATTTGAACATTTTTATTTCAACTGGATCTAAAACGGCAGAATACAAGAAGGCTCTTGCAAAAGAAATCGAAGCCCAATCTTTGAACTATAACATAGTAGAAGACATTTCCAGAAGCAATGAGGTTAATGCAATAATATATGCTGACGATAGTGACATAGCCGACTTTTCCATTTTCCCAGATGATACCGTGATATTCTCTATATTTGCTGGTGTTGAAAAAACACTCCTAAACAAAACTATAAGGCAACCATTGGTAAGATTAATTGATGCTGAAATGACAGAATGCATGGCCGAGTGGTGTGTCGCTCATGTATTTAGGTATCATCTTGATCTTGATAAATTTATTAAGCCTGAAAAAAAAGAGTGGATAACCTGCAATAAGGAAAGGTTACTTGCAAATCAAGTTCATATTGGAATCTTAGGTCTTGGAACCTTGGGTGCAGCTACTGCTAACAAGTTTAAGAAACTTGATTTTAAAGTTGCAGGCTGGTCGGCGAATGAAAAAAGAATTAGTGGGGTAAATTCATTAGTAGGACAAGACGGTTTAAGAAAAATTTTGTCGACTTCCGATTATTTAATACTTCTATTACCACTTACAGAACGAACAAAAACAATTATCAATTCAGCTTCCCTCAAATTTGTTAAGAATGGAGCAGTTGTAATTAACGCTGGCAGAGGTGGGCTAATTGAGGATAATGATCTTCTTAAAGCACTTGATGTTGGAAAAATATCTGGGTGTACCTTAGATGTATTTAATGAAGAACCCTTGCCGCAAGAGCACCCTTTCTGGCTTCATGAAAAAGTGACGGTTACCCCACACATCTCTGCTCCAACTCGATTAAAAAGCTCTATTAAATCTATTCTAGCAAACATAAGCAGGATAAAAGAAGGGTTGCAACCGATTGGATTAGTAGAAAAAGAGCGTTCCTATTAAAAAAGAATAATTCCCAGAACGACTAATAGTACAATTGCAATGAAGAGAACCATGGTTCCAGAGGTAAGTATTCTTGTCATAACACCTTCTGGACCAGATACATGATATACTTTATCTAAAACCACCCGCAAAGACTTATTGAAAAGCTTTAGTCCTTTTTGTTCTACTAATTCGAGAATAAATATTATCTTACGTAATAAGAATGGTAGGAACACGCGATAGGTCCAATCAAAATCAAGATTTATTGAACGTGTTTCAGAAGGCAGCTGCCTAAGTTTGCTCAAAATAATGAACGCTAAAATAGCAAAGCATAATAGTTGCAACTGCGTTAAAATATGTTCAAACGTATATGGGTTATATTTCACTTCAAAAGGCATAATTGCATACAAATTATTTGGGAAAATACCTATATAAATACAAAGAATTGCCGTCAATCCCATCGCTAATAACATGTGAGCAGGTGCTTCGTTCGGTCTTTTGCCTGAGTCATGATGAAAAAAAGTAAAGTAGGGAACTTTTATCCCAGAATGCGATAAAACACCAGCGGACGCAAAAACAAGGATTAACCAAATAAACTGATAGTGTTCCTTTCCTGCTCCACTCATAATTAGCGATTTACTAACAAATCCAGAAAACAGAGGAAAAGCAGATATCGATGAGGCTCCAATAAGGCAAAAGGTTGCTGTTAAGGGCATCGTTCTATACAAACCTCCTAACTCCGATGCTCTAGAAGTACCCGTTCTAAAAAGAACGGCGCCAACGCTCATAAAGAGCAGTGCTTTATACAATATATGAGAGAAAGCGTGTGCCGCAGTGCCATTGAGCGCTAATTCCGTTCCCACACCTACTCCAACGACCATAAAACCAAGTTGATTATTGAGGCTATACGCTAATACCTTTCTTAAATCATTCTCAACTTCTGCAAAGAAAATAGGAAATACTGTCATAGCTGCGCCAATATAAATGAGAAGTTCTGTTCCTGGAAACCCTCGTGCCAAAGCGTAAACTGCAAGCTTTGTTGTAAAAGCAGAGAGTATAACTGTACCCGTTATAGTAGCAGACGGATAGCTGTCTTGAAGCCAATTATGCAGAAATGGAAAAGCACACTTTATGCCGAAAGCAACAAAAATTAAAGCTGTAGCTAAACTATCTAGTTCCATTTTACTAAAAGATATTGATCCCTTCTCAAAGTAAAAAAGAGCAACACCGAAAAGCAGCACAACTCCCGACAAAACTTGAATAATAAGGTACCGCATTCCAGAATGGTAAGCACCTTCAGTTTTCCGAGCCCAAATTAAAAATACCGATGATATGGCAGTGAGCTCCCAATAAACAAAAAGCGTAACAAGATCACCAGCGAAAACTGCTCCTATAGCTGCTCCTGAATAAATAAGAGCTACAAAGGGCTGTGTACTTTCGCGAAGATGGAATGCAAATATATTTCCTAAAAAAGCAGCTATACAGAAAATAATTCCGAATACAGTCGAAAGCTTATCTACTCTCATAAAGTTCAGTTCAAGATCCAAAAATTGCACCTTGAAGCCATCATCCCAACCTCCATTAAGTAAAACTAATAGTGCTATAACAGGCACTAGGCATACGAAAGAAGACTTAATAAATCCTTTAGGCAAAAAGATTGATATTAGTCCTCCTATCAAAAAGTAAATTGGGAGAGGAAGTGTTGCTAACATCTTACTTTTCCTCCATACCTGGATAATCTTCACTATCCACTGCTTTTTTGGCATAGAAATTTTCTGGCCTTCCCAAAAGCAACCTTAGCAATCGTGATCCAAATATTATAATTGAAAACATTATGAACCCATAAATACTATAAAAATTATAGGTACTCTCAATTTCAAAATAGACATATCTCTTAACAAAAAAATCTGTTACGAATAAGCAAAGACACAAAATTAAAAAAACAATCAGTAGAACTCGAAGTCGATTAGCTTTCTCAAAAAATATGAATGGGTTAAATCTCATGTTCTCACCTCAGCTCACTAAACCGAAATTAATCATAAAATCTCTTATATGACCTACATAAAAAAATAAAAGTAGTGAGATACTAGCCGTTATTGCGGGCGGTAGCCAAACAAATGCGCTCGGCTCTTTAAAACTTTTAAACTCTTTTTGATCTGAAGGGTTAAGATAAAAGCCCTTTGCCACTAATGGCAAAAGATATGCGATATTAAGAAGGGAACTTATCAATAGGACTAAAACCACGAATTGTTTATCTGCCTCAAGAGATGACAATATTAAAAACCATTTTGCCCAAGACCCCCCCATCGGAGGAAGTCCTATGATCGATATGGCACCTATAAGAAAACTTAAAAACGTAATTGGCATCACTCTTCCCAATCCCTGCATATCACTAATATTTGTTTTCTTGGTCGCAACATAAATCGAGCCAGCACACATAAATAGAGTGATTTTCCCAAACGCGTGAGTAACTATTTGTAGAGCTCCACCCAAAACGCCCAGACTATTCGCAAGAGAGAAAGCAAGCACAACGTAGGCCAATTGACTAATAGTCGAATAAGCCAGTCGGGCTTTTAAATTATCTTTAGTCATCGCGATCAAAGAAGCGAATAAAATTGAAAAACAAGCCAACCAGGTTAGCCAATCTGTTGCTCCCGATACTGACAAACTCTCCACCCCAAATATATAAACACCTACTTTAAGTACTGTGAAAACTCCTGCTTTGACCACGGCAACGGCGTGCAGCAAAGCGCTAACGGGTGTGGGAGCGACCATAGCAGCAGGCAGCCACCTATGGAACGGGAATAGAGCTGCCTTCCCTATCCCAAAGGCAAATAACGCGACGAGGAGTGTTAATTCTGATGATCCAAAGGAGCCATTTAAAATTCCACCTTTTACAAAATCCAACGTGCCAACAGAAAAATAAATCCAAATTATGCCTAGCAACTGTAGACCAATTGACGTTCCTAGTAATATTGATAGGTAAACTCTTGCACCTCTCAACGCTTCATTCGAGCCCTTATGAGAAACTAATGGAAAAGTAATAAGAGTAAGTATTTCGTAGAATAGAAATAAGGTGAAAAGATTTCCAGAGAATGAGATCCCCATAACACTGGCTATTGACACAGAAAAAAAGAAAAAGAACCTTGAGTGGTTTTTCTCCTTTGCCCCTCTCATATACCCAATAGCGTAAATATGAGTAAGTATCCAAAGCCCAGAGGCCAACAATGAGAATACAATACCCAGAGGCTCAATATGAAAAGAAATATCAATCCCGGGCATTATGGTAGCCAGTTTATATTGTGTCGCCTGACCATCAAACCCGAGAAAAATATTTGCACTAAAATAAAATGTTATCAGTGCCCCTAGTAGAGTAACAGTATCCCTGACATTTGGGTTTTTATTAAAAATTAAATTTAACCCGCCTACTAATGCCGGAGTAAAAACTGTTAAAAATATTAAAAACTCTATCGGCATAAAATACACCCTACTTGAAAAGAATTTCTGTGGCCATGTTAGCTACATCCACTGTTAAGCTAGTATTAATGCCTAGAAAAATACAAAAAAAGGCGAGTATCCAAATAGGCATCAATGTAAGAACGCTTACTTCACTGTAAGTTTCTGTACTTTCTGCAAAGTATAAAACTTCGATTATCTTCCATATATAAATAACTGCGAAGAGCGACGACACTATAATGAGAATTGCTAATAACCAATACCCAGTTTCAAGTGCTGCTTCTAGAAGTAGCCATTTGCTAATAAAACCAGCTGTACCAGGCACACCAATTAGGCTTAGCCCCCCTATTACAAAAGCGCCCGAGGTAAATGGCATCGATCTTCCTAAACCTCTTAAACTTTTAATGTAAACATTTTTTGTATTAAGCATAAAAGCACCTAGGGACATAAATAGCGCTGCCTTTGTGAAGCCATGATTAACCATATGCACTAATGAAGATGAAAGGCCTTTTTGACTCATTAACGATAATCCAAGGAGCATATACCCTATTTGTGCAAGGCTAGAATAAGCAAGTAGCTTTTTTAAGTTCTGTTTGAAAATGGCAATGACTGATGCAGCAATCATTGCAACTACTGCAAGAGGCATTAAAAGGAGAAAAAAGAGCTCATTGACAAAGGTATCTTCATAGTTAAACACAGAGAATACAAATCGGATCAAAACATAAAGTGCAACTTTGGTTGCTGTTGCAGCCAAAAAACAGGTCACTACAGTAGGTGCGTAGGTATACGCATTAGGTAACCAAACATGAAGAGGAATCATAGCGAGCTTAAGCCCCATTCCCACAACAATAAAAGCAAATCCCGCTTGAATAGTTCTGTTATCACCTATTTGGCTAACTCTTTCCGCAATGTCCATCATATTTAGAGATCCAGTTGCCATATATATATATCCAATGCCAATCACAAAAAAAGTTGCACCAATAGTGCCCATTATTAAATAATTAAAAGAAGCAGAAAGTGCTCTTCTATCAAAATAGGCTCCTTGTGCTACCAAAACATAGGTGGATAAACTTGAAATCTCTAAAAAGACAAAAACGTTAAAAATATCTGCTGTTGCTACTACACCTAACAAACCGGTAAGGCATAAAAGAAAGCAGGAGTAGAACAAAGTATGTTTTTCTTCAGGAATTTCTGCGTGGAGTGAAGAATACGAAAAGATCAGAACGATGGCACTTATAATCGATATGAGAAACAATA
Source organism: uncultured Alphaproteobacteria bacterium (assembly GCA_902540655.1). Lineage (GTDB taxonomy): Bacteria > Pseudomonadota > Alphaproteobacteria > Rhodobacterales > Rhodobacteraceae > CACIJG01. Next base: position 10,183 of record CACBNQ010000010.1, read on the forward strand.
ATATAGAGTTGGCGGCGTCTATTCTGTATTCAATTCCGATTGGTGGCACCCACCCGCCAAGGTAATAAGTGAGAATGCTGCCATCACTAACAGTTTGCATCAGTAAGATTGATATAAATAGACACGCTAATGCGCCTAGAAAGCTGAGTAACCAAGACAAAGTTTTATTGTTAAGCACAACCAATATAGGTGCGATCAACATCGGAGTAATAACCTGTAAAATCGGCAAATGGTTAACTAACTCTAAGGTACCCTGTTTAATTTCTGAAGCCATTAACTATTGGTCTCCAGAACATTCTTTTTATTGTATTTCATTAGGTCTTTTTGATCCATTTTTTGGATATCATCTTCTTCAACCGAGTCGTACTCTTCTCGAATTTTTATTATTAAAGCTAAACCTAAAGCAGTAGTCGCTATACCGACAACAATTGCGGTAAGAATAAGAACATGTGGAAGCGGATTAGAATAAATAACTGCCGAATTATCAGCGGACTTATCAAGCAGAATTGGGGCCGTGCCACCCTTCATTTTACCTATTGATATATAAAACATAAAAACTGATGTTTGGAAAATATTTAATCCCACAATTTTCTTAATGAGATTTCCTCTTGAAACAACTATAAAGAGGCCTGACAGCATAAGTATGATGAACAACCAATAAGGCAAGTGACCATATATAAAGTTTAAATTACTGTCCATGGGTTACCACTCTTTATCGTCTAGACGCGGAGTGCGCCCAGCAAACCCATAATAAATAGCGATCATCACAAAGGTCACCGTTATTCCAACACCAAGCTCAACTAATATGATCCCGTAGTGCTGTCCATGTTTTGGATGTTCGGGGTTAATTGCGTGATAGTTTAAGAATTCAAATCCAACAATAATTGAGAAAACACCCGTTAGTGCGTATACTAAAACGCCCACAGCTGCCGCCTTCTGTGCAAACCAAATAGGCATTACTTTTTGTACATTCTCCAGACCCATGACTATACCATAAAGTATAAAGGCTGCCGCGATGATTACGCCAGCTTGGAAACCTCCTCCAGGAGAGTAATCTCCATGAAACTGCACATATAGTCCGAACAAAACAATAACTCCGACCATGAATTTTGTAATAACTTTTAAAATTAAATGATGTTTCATAGTCTCACTCTTTATCTTTTCTTCCTTTGAGACCACTCAATAATAGAATAACTCCGAGGCCTGCTGTTAGCACAACCACTGTTTCGCCAAGCGTATCATATCCTCGATAGCTCGCCAATATACCTGTTACAACATTTGGTATTCCCATATCTTTGTAAGTGATACTCAGATATGTAGATCCCAGATGTAATTGAGCAGGTGAGTCAAAAGCTCCAAAGTTCGGCATATCAAGAGTTCCATAAATTAGCAAAACACCAACAAGGCAAACAACTACAAGCGGAAATAAAATAGGTCTTTTTGTCTCTTTCTGAACTCGAACCGTGAGCGCCATTGTTGCAAGCATCAAAACAGTAGATACCCCTGCCCCGACAGCTGCTTCAGTAAAAGCGACATCGACAGCATCCATCACAACAAAAAGCATTGCAGACACTAAACTAAAAGCACCCGATAACATTATTACTGCAAAGAGATGCTTTAACGTCAATGCCATAATTGCGATGGTAACCAAAACTATGAAGAAACATATTATAATAAATAACTCTATTTTCTTTACCCTTTCTTTTTTTTGTATCCCAGAGTAACAAATGCTGCATTAGCAATGGCATGCGAAGCCGTGGGTGAGGAAATAAAAATAAATATAGCTATAGCTAAAAGTTTAAAAAAGACCCATATGGTCGTGACATGCAACATCATTCCCAAAATTAAAAACAGCACACCTCCTGTATCACTAATAGATGCACCGTGTAGTCTTGACCAAAAATCAGGTAACCTTATTAAGCCTAAGCTTCCGGTTAAAAGCAAAAATGATCCTAAGAGGATAAAAATCCAACTACATATGTCTATCAATAAACTCATTACGCTTTCTTTCTACTCAAGGCTTTTTTGTCACCAATTTCTTTATATCTAAAGAATTTAAGGATCGCGATTGTGCCAATAAAATTAAGTAGTGCATATAATAAGGCGATATCGAGAAAATCGGGTCTGCCAAATAAAAAACCAACGACGCTTATCATTAAAACGGCTAGTGTGCCAAATGCATTTAACGCTAGAACTCTGTCATATAATGTTGGGCCTAAAAATAATCTTACAAGCACCAATATAAATGAAATCAGGATTGAGATGGTTGCAACGTAAAACATAAATTTATGCTTCCCTTCTCTCGCATCTACTTACTCTCTTACCCATCTCTGCTATTTCATCTTCAGTGCTACCGGAGAAATTTAGAGAGTGTACCAAAAGACTGTTTTTCTCAGTTTCAACCGTTATAGTCCCTGGAGTGAGTGTAATAGAATTTGCAAATATTACCTGAGCCGCTTCACTTTTAGGAGATAGAGGTACATCAAACATATTTTGTTTAATCTTTATTTGTGGGCTTAATATTGTCTTAGTCACCGCGATATTGGATTTCAATATTTCTTTGAGGAGCCAAAAACAATAAGTCACAAAGCTAAACAAATTCATTTGGAACTTAATAGGAGTTTCATCAATTACTCGCATACGTCGAAGTATATATAAGACTATCAAAACTGATATAACGCCAAAAGATAGCAACAGAAAATCAAAATGTCCTGAAAAGGAAATCCAAATCAGACCGTATAATATTGCTAGCACAAAGATTTTCAAAATAATTTTAACCTATTCAAGAATAAAGAAATGCCGTAAACATATAATTAAATTATTAATAATAATAAGTAAATTAAAACAAGAGATTTATATGAATAACACTGAACTCACTGATCATACAATTGAACTAAATGGTCTCAAAATCTCAAATAAGTACCCATTGACGCTTATTTCTGGTCCATGCCAGCTTGAAAGCCTTGAGCATGCTATGATGATCGCCGAAAAATTAATAGAAATCTGTGATCGTAATGCTATCAACTTTGTCTTTAAATCGTCATTTGATAAGGCCAATCGAACTTCACATTTAGCAAAGCGTGGCCTTGGAATTGAAGAAGGTCTTAAAATCTTCCAAAAATTGAAGAGCAGTCTACACATATCCACATTGACGGATGTGCACACACCAGAACAATGCGAGCTTGTAGCAAAAGAAGTCGATATTCTGCAAATACCTGCTTTTCTATGCCGACAGACGGATTTAATCATTGCAGCTAGTAAAACAAATAAACCCGTCAATATAAAGAAGGGGCAATTTCTATCCCCCGCTGAGATGCAGCAGGTGGCCGGAAAGTTTATATCTACAGGTAACAAAAATTTACTCCTATGTGAACGAGGCACTACTTTTGGCTACAATGATTTGGTTTGCGACATGCGTTCCATAGAAATTCTTAGAAAAAGTGGGTTCCCAACCGTTTTAGATATTACTCATTCTATTCAACAACCAGGAGGAAAAGGCTCAGAGAGTGGAGGCTCAAGAGAGTTCATTGAAACTTTAGCAAAAGCAGGCACAGCAGTTGGTATCGCTGGTGTGTTCATTGAGACCCACGAGAAGCCTGAGACAGCGCCGTCAGATGGTGCTTCTATGCTTCCTCTCGAACAGTTATCAGGGCTATTAAGTAAAATTAGAGCAATTGATGATGTCGTAAAATCTTTTGACTGAGCTACTATTAATTTTCTTGAATCATATGCACTAAGATATTACAACAATAGTGTTGGGGTGTAGCCAAGCGGTAAGGCAGCGGGTTTTGATCCCGTGTACCGTAGGTTCGAATCCTACCACCCCAGCCACTTTTAATAAACAGCTGTAGGTAATAATTTAAGGGCTATCTGTAGGTATGGGAGTTTTTTGTATTAGGTTGGTGATTGGACAAAAGTTTTGCTGTGACAACACTTTGACAACACTTTGCAACTCCGCGGAGGATGTTACATCAGGGAGCATATAATTACTTTTTCTAGTTTTGTTTGATTTGCTTATTCAAGGCTTTTAGCAATGCGAATAATTTTTTCTTCTCCTTTTTCATATATTCATCTCTTACTCTTTGCTGTTCCATTGATGCAGGAGGTTCAGAATGTATATCTGAAACGACATGGAAAGAAGGAGGGTTCCAGACGATGGTCGATTATTACATATGGCAAATTTGATGAATGGGATGTCAGAAACTATTCACTGGAACTAGCAAATTGTGCAGAGGATGATGTGCCTGACATGATTGATAAATGGTACAAACCTGATGAAGTTACTTTCGAAGACCTTTGGGAAATGGGTTGGGACGGTGACATTTCAAAGTGGAGGGATGCTAAGATGTATGACTTTAATTCTGGGCAGTTAATAAAGAGAGAGGAATATGAGGATTAAAATCTACTAACTTCTTTTAGATAAAGGGGGGTAGGCCAAAACCCCTGCCCTTCTTTTTGCAAGGGATAGTGGTGGCACATTTTTTCGCTATGAAGCAATTTAGCAAACAGAATTCCAACTCAATTCATGTGTCTGATATAAATAAAGTTTCCAATAAAGTTTATTATTCCGATGCTAATACTTTAAACTCAAAACCGCCAAGACCATATCTGGGAATATAGTGAGTTCCCCCATTTTTTGTGGTTTCCATAGAAAAGGTATCTTCCAATCTAAACCCAACATCCAAATTAGATGTTTTTGGCGTGATACTTACAGCAGTATTGAATTTTTGTATTCCCAAAAAATAACTCGCTGTGCCAAAAGAACCATAGTTACCTGGCGTCCCCGTATTTATTGTCTCATCGGCTTTAAGTAAATAAACAGACCAAGTTGTCGACGCCGTTGTTCCTGTTTCATAATTATCAAAACGGCCTCCACTAGCAGTACTCCACACCGCGTTTTGGTTGGCAGTATGTGTCCCTATAGTTGTCGGTTCGTCAGCGCCACATTCAGCTATCCACGTAGATCTTTGAGCGAAACTCAAACCTACGGTCGTCGTTTCACCATCTAAAGTCCAGCACCACTCTCCAGTTCCTGTTTTACCGGACCTCGCTGGTGAGAATTTCTTTTTCACACTAAAGCCTATATTATTTTTTATCAATATCGCAGCATGAGTGTAATTTCCTTCTGTAATAGTGACATCGTTCATGAGGTTAGCTGATGATGTAGTCGTAATTTTTTTCGACTCACCTGTACTAGATGAGAATAAGGATGAGCACGCTGTCCTAAAGTTGGCAATAGTTGGTTCTGAGGTGCATAAGCCAATAAAATGCAAAATAATAGTCATACTATCGGGCGTTAGATTACATGCGGTTGATGCTCCACTGGAGTCGTCCGTGTAAGTGATAGTACCATCTGCATTTGTGTAATTGCTACATAGAAGTTGGGCATGTCCTTTATCGAAAATGAAAAACCCTGATAAAAAAATTAATACAAAGATAAACTTTAAAAGAGAAATTCTTGGATTAATAGCCACTTACCGTCACTCCTAGTTTGATTGATTTTTTTCATAATTCTATTCTCACGCTGAACAGGTTTATACAACTCCGACCTTACTGATTTTAATTTAAAGGTAAAATCTCTATCAGCTTTACTATCTAAAGTGGACGTTTTAGCGCCAAGAGGAATAGAGTAGTTAAGTGCAATTACGCCGACAGCATCCTTTGATTCCTTTTTTTGTTGTGCAACAGTGAGTGTTAGATTTTTTGCTATTTCTGCAGAAATTCCTAATTCTTCATTGTTTGTTTTGTAACCACTATCATCTGTCCAATAGCTCTTTTCAAAATAAATATCAGCATAGGGTATTTTGCCAGTAAACTTCACGTCATAACCATCTAGTGCCGTTTCATCGACACCCTTGTAACTAATTGTTCCTGATTGAGCATCATATGAATTGGCTCTTACATCAAGCAGCGAAGTAATAAGCTCGGCTCCAAAGCCAAGACGTCTGTGTGCGGAGTCCAATTCATAGTCAAAAAATGTGTTGGCGCCTAATATAGTAGTATCGGCATTGAAAATATAGCGCGCACCAATACCAATATTCACAGTATTACGCCCATCAAAATTAGATAGTGAGGTTTGATTGAAGAAGAAGGAATTTGGTGTTTCGTACAATCTATAAACCGCCATTAACTCAGTAAGAGCAGAGGAGCCGTTTCTTAAACCAAAACTGTCACTACCAATGTTGAGATTTAAGTGTGTGAAGTTGGTGCTACTTTCTATTTGTCGTTCTGTCTTATCAATCTTAGAATTAATAAGCCCAAAGGAATAGCGAGATAGGTAACTACGAATGCTATTACTCTGGTTTTCGCTCTGTGCTAATTCTTTTGCTGCACTCGCTATAGATGCTGTTGCAGAGTTATCCACCTCGGCAACAGCTTGGGAAAATATGAAAACAGCTAAAAAAATTGTATGAACGACAATCTTCATTGGGGACTCTCACACTCTTCAATGCCATTAATACAAATTATGACGTTGGAAAAAATATAAATATTTACTACCAGTTTTTGGTGCCAATTTTTACTTTCTTTATTTACTAAATTTTTATTGTAAATTTTTGTCAAATGTTTAGCTTTTTTGTCATTAAATTATCTTTAAGTTGCTAAAATGAACTATAAAAACAAAGCAAGAAGACTTTTCGAAACTTTAATTCAAAACTCTACCTCCAGCAGATTTAAACAGTTTTTCTACAGATCACGTTCAACAGTTCTTGTGACCCTATTAATTGCATCAGCAAAAGATGGTGAACAATATTCTTTAGAAAATATATTGGAACGAATACCAAGGAAATTGGTCAGTAGAACCTCAGTAAAAAATATTTTGGATGAAGCGGTGACACAAGAATTTTATTTTAAGGCCCTCGATGATAAAGATAATCGTAGACGGGTATATTCAATAAACTCCAAATACGAAGAAGAAATTATTGGTTTAATGGCTCGATACCAAGATATTTTCGGAGAATTTGGGCAGACATAGAACCGATGGTAAATAGTTTCTAGCGTCTCTGAGGCCTTCTTTTAATAGTACCTAGTGATGCTACGTTAGTAACATTGTAAATAATTTATAAGTTTTGAATAGAGTTTTATAGAGAGTTATCTGAAACTTGGGATTGCTATTTCAAGTATCTAGCTTGCTATTTACATAAAAAATTTCCAAGCTATTTTTTGTCAGGAGAAAACATATGATGAAAATTATCAAGACACTAGGGATAGCCTTATTTATATTGTTGCAAAGCATGGCAGCGAACTCTAATTCATACGTTCGAGGAAGCCAATATATGCTCAATCAATTAGGTTATGCAGCCGGAACGGAAGACGGGATAAAAGGAAAAAATACAATAGAGGCATTAACTAAATATTATGCCGATAATAATAAAGTTTTTGATGGAATCATTGATGACAATGAATTGATAGATTTAAAAGCTTCAGTGATAAGTTTAGGAATTCCTAAAATCGAGGAAACGAAAAATAAGTTAAAGGTACACTTTTTTGGAAACTTTATTTCAAATCAATCGAAAATAATACCGGACTCAAACTCACCATATTTTTTACCCTCTGATCTATTTCAAAGAAAAAATGCCTCTGAAAATAGAGAGGTATTCTACATAAATCATATGGCATTTGGAAATTTGAATAATGATGGTCGCCAAGATTTACTTATGTCTTATGAGATGGAAGTTTGTCCTGATGGATATACCCTTACATCTATAGGTGTCCCGCTGTGCGAGCTAAAAAGTGACAATGACCGTTACTTAAATTTTACTGCATTTTCGGTAAGTATAAATGAACGAGACGAAACCATTATCAATGATTTTGAGCACAATACTTCTATGGGTAGGAATTGTCAGAGACCGATACTAGCCGATTTTAACAATGACGGAATAGATGACGTATATTGCCCAAGTGCTTTTGGCCACACTTACAAAGGAAAGTTTTATCATGGGGGAGCAGATATAGTTTTCATTTCTAACGACAAAGGTTGGAAGCATGTAAAGGAAAAGGGAGCTTTCGTAGATAAAAAAACAGGGCTATACCAAGGGTTTTCACATGGCGTCACGGCGAATGATATTGATCATGATGGGGACTTAGATGTGGTAACTCCCCATATTAAATGGGAAAATACAAAAGGCGGGGGCAAGATATATTGCCATTTTAATGATGGTGCTGGGAACTTTACTGTAAAACAGTGTGCTGACCAATTTGCTTTTGCCGTGACAAGCGGTGATTATAATGGTGATGGAATAGTTGATTTAATAGCTAGTGGAGGTTGGTTTGAAAAAAAATTGTATTCACATAATAGTAGTAAGAAACACAATAATACCGTAGTTCTGTTTGGGGATGGTAAAGGAAGTTTTAAAACAGGTTGGAAAAAAATTCCACCAGCGTATGACATTTATGGATCGGGATATTTACTATCACACATCGTAGATCTAGTATCATGGGACTTTGATGGAGATGGGGATCTAGATATAGCGGGAACCACCGTAGGCCCACTTTACGCTGGAGGAACTCACACTATTTGGTCTAATAATGGGGAGGGCAAATTTACCATCGCAGATCAAATTCCGATGATTTCAGGAAAAAAGAGCTGGACTTCTGTAAAAGCCTGGAAGAAAGATATTAAGTCTGAAAGTAATAGATGGAATTCATATTGCGGTAGCACCAAGTTAATTGATGTAAATAACGACGGTATGATGGATATGTACTGCGATACTCCTACACAGGATAAACATGGTGGCTGGATCTTTCTAAACATGGGAGGACTTCAGTTTAAAAAGATTTCTCCGTTTAACGCATGGAGTAAAGACTGGACCATTTACTATACAGGCCCAACAGGTTATTCATTTCAAGATTTTGAGGGTTACTCTGATCCAGATCTCTTTGAAACTCATTGGGAATATAAACCATTCTTTGAAAAATAATTTCAAGAGTTATCATTATAGAGCCTTAGGTTCTAGTCCCACCACCCCAGCCAATTACTAAAATTAGCCTTGTGGTTTTGTAGCTTTTGTCTTGATAAGCGTATCATTAATATTGCTTCCAACCTACTGAGCAGTGAAATGGCATAGAGTATATCAGGTTAGATTTATCAGAAATTATTTTCAGCTCATCATCCAGTTCAATTTTCTCATCTTCATTCAAAGTTTGTCGCGTACGTCTCAGAAACCACTCAAATAAATTTTTGTTTTTGCCTCTGGGCACAGCTACCATGCTCGGAAAGTTAATCGATTCATGAAGTCCGTTTTTGCGCATCTGGTCGTAAAGTGATTTATCAGCAATGCCATAAGTACTTTTTAATTGAAGGGGAATATTTAACTTATGCTTTAATTCGCCAGTTATATCGAAGTTAAACCACTGAGGCATGTCAATAGCTCTTACAATTATTCCTATAGGTCCTCCTGGTTTGACTACCCTCACTATTTCTTTTATTGCTTTATCTGCATCACATTCCTCCAAGACAGTTACGGAATAAACAGCATCAAAAAAGTTATCAGGAAAGGGTATATCGATGGCGTCACTGTAAGCGAAGTTTAATTCACCAGCTTCAGAAAAATTCTTCTCTGTAAATTCTTTCTCATCAATATAATTATTAACATACAAATCTTCATTTTCAGCGATTTGGATAGCTCCATTCAACAAGTAAGTATTTATATCAACCCCGGTCACAGAAAGGTCTGATCTTAAGTTTAAAACTTGACGACATAGAGCACCAGTCCCACAACCCAATTCTAAAATTTTTCCATTTGGTGTAATATTCATTATTGATACCAATGATGAAATCATAGTTTGATAAGTTGGTAGCGCTGCACGACTTTCCAAAACTGGAATAAATCCTAAATTAGGCCCACTTAAAGTGATTACTGTAAATTTTTCTGCCAGTAATGGTATTATAGGTTTCCATTGTGCTGCCGACAGAGTGAATGGGAAAAGAATTAGAGGAGGTCCACATCCTTCAATTGAAAAGTAAGTGTCTTTGAATTTTCCGCCCACTTTGGATTTTGCAAATGCATTTTTTTTTGGACCCATAGATCCAAAAAAGTTCGAAAGACTTTCGAATAATTGTTTGGGGTGATCTATGGAAATATCTGACCACGGAAGTATTTCATAGTTTTTTATTTCATAGGTACTTGCCTTTTTTAAATCCTTTTTAAAATCATTTGCTGCCGTCTTGGTAGGTCCATGCTCACTATTTATCATCAATATTCTTTCAGCAATAATTTCAAAAGCTGAGCTATTTGTTTCATTTGGGCCAACTAGGGCTAACCCAGTAACTTTTTCTGGATAAACTTTACAAAAATCCTCGATATCAGCAGGGTATTGCGCGGCAAGGAAAGCATCGTTTAATTCCAGATGGTCAAATAGGTCAGCAATGTCACTTGACTTACTCATGGGCGATAATCTGTATAATCGAGAGCATGCCTGACCAGCGAAACAAGATCAGGTAATTTATATCTATAGAAAATAAATTTAAGAACGCCATCGACTGTTCCTTGATTTAGTTCACTTTAGAAACTATTACGGAAATGCTAGTTGTTGACAACACTTTTGACAACAGTTTTCGTGATTTTCCTGATAACTCATAAGAAGCATGAGAAGGATAAGAACTATTTTAAAGGGTTATGAGAATCCTGATAACTCCTGATAACAATATCCACGGGTTTTGATCCCGTGTACCGTAGGTTCGAATCCTACCACCCCAGCCATCTCCTAAAAGAAGATAACTTTGCTGTCTCCATAAAATCAATTAAATTTAATTACAAGTCGGCCTCTGACCCCGCCACCTTCAAATCGTTTATGTGCTTCCGACACTTGAGACGGACTAAATGTATCGGCTACCCTCAATGAAATTTTGTTTGCGTTTACAAGCTTTCTTAAATCATCTAATTTTTCGTACATGCAATCTTGAGTTCTTACCCATGTTTGCGTAAAATTTATATCACGCTCACCTGTCCCTTGATAACCTCTTACTGCGGTAAAAGAGCCTCCATTTTTGACTGCAGCAACTGCTTTTTTATTTAATAAAGCGCCATCTGCTAAGCCGTCAACGCCCTCGGGAAACCGTTCTAATATATGTTCAATGAATTCTTCTCCTCTTGGAAGCGATAGATCTGCACCAAGTGATTTAATTAAATTTTGGTCTTTTTCTGACGTATCTGCTATCACAAATAAACCTAAAGTTTTTGCAATTTGGATCATGTAACCTCCGTAGGCTCCTGCAGAGCCAGTAACTGCTAACTTATCGCCTGAATTTAAGTTCAAAAGTTCTAGAGAAAGCTTCGCCGTTAATCCATTCATTGGTAAAGTACATGCTTCTTCAAAACTGACCCCCTTGGGAATTGGAACCACTGCTCCTGATTTTAGAGCAATTTGTTCGCGGTATGCCCCATGTTGACCATTTGGTATGACCATTGCCATGACCGCGTCGCCTTTTTTGAGATGAGTTTTAATGTTTTTTCCAATCTCCACTACTTTCCCAGAAATATCCATTCCCGGAACATACGGAGGATCATAAGGTTTTTGTCGTTCTGCTATACCTCCATTACGAGCTAAGATATCTGTGGGGTTTAAAGCTGCGCAAAACACCTGCACTAGTATTTCATCCGCTTCAGGTTTTACCTCAGGCACCTCAATAAGCTCTAGCACTTCAGGTCCGCCATGCTTCATTAAGCCAATCGCACGCATCTTTACTCCTTTGATTACGATAGAAAGTTGATTTATGTTACACTATTAAAAAAGAATTTTAAATGATGTTACCAGAAGATCTTACCCCTGAGCAATTTAGTAGAAAACCCGCAGTCCTGAAAGCTCTTACTAATCCTCGTTCTCCAAGTAGTGTTTTGAATTATATGTGTGGCTGCGATATTAATAATGCTAATGATAGAAAAAGACTTTTTTACGATGAAACAGTGGAACCACTATTAGGCATATGGTTTAGGAGTGGAACCGCTTTAGACGATATTTGCAAGCCATTCTCATCTGTTATTCGCGAATTGAAAGCTGATCCACAAACCCTAATTGAAGATGAATGGTTTACCCTTGAAGGCCAGGTTGCTAGAGTATTGCTAGCAGACCAACTATCTCGCTCATGTTTTCGAGGGACGGCTGAAGCTTTTTCGTATGACTACATAGGACGCGAGATCGTTCGAGACCTAGTTAGTAAAGAGAAAGTCGAACAAACTTTAAAATTGCCTCCAGCACTACTGTATTTACTTCCCTGGGCTTTGGCCCATTCAGAAGAAATAGTCGACCTTGTTCGCGCATGCGAAATAATTGACATGGCAATCGGTGCCTATCCTAATTTCAGTCTATTTGAAGGAAGAAATAAAAAAGCGGTAGATCAACATAGGCAGGTTTTAGAAAAATTTGGGCGTTACCCGCAAAGAAATTCAGAGTTTGGAAGAGCTAATACCCCTGAAGAAGAAAAATGGCTCAATGATAAAGAGAATTTACCAATTTGGGCTGGTGGTAATCTTTCTTTTGATCAAAAAATTAGATAAGAACCGTAGGTTCGAATCCTACCACCCCGGCCATTCCATTTATTGCTAGCATTCACGGTAAGTGATCAATTTTCAAAGCAAAATCAAATATAAATTCAATTGGCCATTTTTATGAAAATGTCTCCCATACCTCCCCTGACCTCTTTGAGTGGTGTGTTATTTCTAAGTGGACAGTAGCTTCCTGTTATAACTTCTCTATTTATCTTTTCAATGTCCTTAGGTGAACAGATTTTGCTTTCGAATAGTACTCCAACTACAAGCCTTCCATTTATTTCAGTCACTCTTTTTTTATTTAGAGAGGTGCCAACACAAATGGACTCTCTATCGACCTCTTCAGGAAAATCTGGTTTTTCACAGGGGTTCTTGATTGTTAATACGTTGATTAATTCCGTCCTATCACCAAATGTTTTTTCAAGGGCCTGCACCTGAACATATTTCATCACATCACAAGAGCAGGGCCAACAACATCTGTAAAGCGAGCCGCAAATTAATTCTTCATCATGACCTCTGACAGAAACAAATTCAGGTTGAGAACCGGGCCGTACAAGTGACCCAGAGACACTACAATACATCTTATTCTTCTCAAAAAACTCATCTTTAGAATTTGAATTATCTAAAATATATTTAAAAAATAAAGCACCGCCAGCATTTCTGTTTTTGTTTGGAAATATTTTCCCCCAATCTGCTCGTAACTCCTCATAATAACGTATCAATTTTAAACTATCGGGACTCCGAGACTCTCCTAAGCTTATTGGGGGAATTATTAAGCACATGACAAAAAGTGTGAAAATATACCGAGTCATATCAATTTGTTTTACCTTGGTTGAAAACATATTGATGGTTCAGCTTTTCAATTTTGTATTTTGATTTTTGACCATCAGTCCAATTTATCTGAATGTGTTCAATCTCTTCATTTTTACGGATTCCAAAATGGGCTACTGGTTCCATCTGGCATAAATACCCAGAGCCTGCATCTATAGTTTTAGCGTGGGTTCTGAAATTTGTCTTAAGTGTTACGGTAGCACCTCTTGCTGGCGCATCGTAAGAGTTTCTAGGTTCTATTCTTAAATATTGAAAATCGTCTTTAACATTAGCTGAAAAAAGGCTTAATGGTTCAGGAGCACTTTCACCATGAGCAATCAGTAGCTCCAAAATTCCGTCACCATTTAAATCCGCTACTGCTCCACCAGTACCCAGACCGGTCTTTTCTAGAGCATTCGTCAATTCCAACTGTTCGAGTTTATTGTTATCTAGAATTCTAAATAATTTATTTGGTTGACCGATATTGTTCAAAAATATCTCATCAAAACCATCATTATCGAAATCAGCGGATATAACGGTTCTAATTTTTGAAGGTTGTCTAAAATTTAAAGACGCTGTATCGACAAATGTGTTGTTTGCATGAGTGTATATTCTGTGGAAACCATTCCAATTTCCTGTGATAAGGTCTAAGCTTCCATTATAACCAATATCTGATAGAGCCGTTCCTCTCCCATTTTGGAGTGTGTCATCGATACCGTACTCTAAAGCTTTGTCAGTGTATGTGCCGCCCTTATTTATCAGTAAAAAATTAGGTCCGCGTTCATTCGCAGCAAAAATATCGACTTTTCCTGATAGAATATTCCCTGCTACGACAGCACGACCACCGGTCGTAGAATTTATTCCGAGTGAAGGTGCGATGTCTTGGATAATATCAGCTTCTAATTCGTAAAATCTTGTTGGACCCCCATAGTTGGAGACATAAATTCCATAATTACCGTTGCCATGTCTATCAACGCAAGCCACCGACCTACCCGCCGTAAGGTTCAAGTTTGCCTGATTTTTTCTAAAACCGAAAATATCGTAAATCGTTTTATCCACGTCTATTAGACGATCGGAATATTTTTTCGTTCCACTATAAGTGTCGGTATTCAAGAAATAAATTTCTTCATATCCATCCTGATCGACATCACAAGCGACAACTCCAATCGATGACCTTTTTTCATCAGCAAATAGTTCACTAGAATTAATATTTGTATATGAACCATTCTCATAGCTCAGTGCGAGATTAGGATACCGAAACCCTGTAACTATAAACTCCATTTTTCCATCATTGTTGAAATCTGTTACAGCCACGCCATAAGACAATCTCGGTACGTTATTTTCTATTTTATCGGTAATGTTTTGAAAAAACTGAGCATTAGCCGTAAGATTGTTTTCTGATACACATAAACAGACAGCAAAAATAGCTGTAACAAATGTGCTTTTTTTTACCAAGACAATATATGCGGCAACTTTTTTAAACAGTTTTTTTAAATCCGTCTTATTCATTCATCATTATACAGGGAAACTTTTTTAATCTTATTTTCGGGACGAGGGCGAAGGCCCCTCGGGTGCAAAGTACTAGATAGACTAAAAAGGAAAATTGACAACAAAATTGACAAGAGATTTAAAGATTTTCCCATAACGCACATGAAGAATGATAAGGATAAGAGCTTTTTTGAAAAGGTTATGAGGGACTTGCGGCTTCTGATAACCATATCTACGGATTTTTATCTTGTGCACCGTTGCTTAAAATCTTGTAATGCTACCTATTAATGCCTTAGTTTAAGACTCACCAATGAATAAAATTATTAGGATTACGTAACGTAATATTTGTAAGAAATAAATTTAGTTAATACCATGTAGCTGTGTTGCGTATTTTACACCTATCTGCTTCTAGAGTGGTATATTAACCCGTCGAATTAGTAAGGTGTTTAGAAAAGTTGATTTTAATCAAAAAAAACGAAACCTTGAAAGTGGCATCAGTATTTACCGTAAAATTACTTCCAAAAGATATCCAACAACTAGCTCTATTCCTGGACGTCGATGGCACACTATATGAGATTGAGAATAGTCCAAACTTGATTAAACCTTGTTTTAAATTGCAAAAAAAACTGCAAACCATCCGTAATAGACTTGGAGGTGCGTTAGCGCTTATTAGTGGTAGATCATTAGACGATCTAGATAGGATTTTCGAGAACGATAAAATTTCTGTTGCTGGAAACCACGGAGCACAATTGAGAGATACACTCCGACTTAAGGAGTACCAAGCCGAGTCTGGAAAAATAAAGGGAATTGCTTATAAGATTAGTGAATTACTTAATGGCCAAAAAAATATTGAGATTGAAAACAAGGGTTCAAATTTAACTGTTCATTTTCGAAATTCAACGATCGACAGGAAAGAGATTAATAAAATAATGTTCGAGATTGTAAAGTATGAACCAAAATTAATTTTACTTGAAGGAAAGGAAGTTTTGGAAGTTAAACCTCTGAGCCACAATAAGGGAACGGCAATTTCATACTATATGAAAACTAAACCTTTTATTAAGCGAAGACCGATTTTTATAGGTGATGATATAAGCGATGAAGATGGTTTTGAAACTGTTAACAAGATAGGCGGCTGGTCAGTTCGTGTTGGAAATTATAAAAGAAGTAAAGCCAACTTCTTTTTACCTAATGTTAAATCCGTTCACGAAATAATGGAGCAGCTTCTAAAATCAAGGTAAATCAATTGGAGAGTTATGAGTAGAGTAGTCGTTATTTCTAACAGAGTTATGCTTCCCAAGGAAAAGAAACCTGAGGCATCTGGCGGTCTTGCAGTTGCATTATTTGATACGCTGCAGGAGACAAACGGTCTTTGGTTTGGTTGGAGTGGCGCAGTCACTACAGATAAGAATATTAAACCACTTGTTAAAAAGGATGAAGGAATTACTTATGCCATTGTTGATTTACCAAAAAAAGATTATGAAAATTACTACAACGGTTATTGTAACGAAGTACTTTGGCCCATTTTTCACTATAGATTGGACTTAGTAGATTATTCCAAATTAAAATTCGAGAGTTATAAAAGGGTTAATAAGTCTTTTTCCTTAATGATTAAAAAACTTCTCAATAATGAAGATTTGATATGGGTTCATGATTATCATTTTTTATTAATTGCTAAAGAGTTGAGAAAGCTCAAATGCACTCAGAAAATAGGATTTTTTTTACATATACCATGGCCATCAAAAGAAATTTTGACTGCATTACCTGATCATCGAGAGCTCGTTGATGCTCTATTAGAGTTTGACTTGATAGGCTTTCAAACTAGAAAACATGTACTTATCTTTTTAGATTATATCATAAGTGAGCTAGGAGGCTCAGTTGAACCAGATGGATCAATATTTGCTTTAGGGAAAAAGTCTAAAGTAAAACATTTTCCAATATCTATAGATACGAACAAAATTATAAAAATATCAGAAGAAACTGATAACTCTCCTCAAGTGAAAAGACTAGTCAAAAGTATTAAAACGGACAAACTAATAGTCGGAGTCGATAGGCTAGACTATTCAAAGGGGCTTGAGCTTAGATTCTTGGCATACAATCATCTTCTTACAAATCATAGTGAACACATGAGATCAACAACTTTGCTTCAAATAGCCCCGACCTCAAGAGGCTCTGTTTTTCAATACAAAGAAATAAGAAGAAAATTAGAGCTTAGTGCTGGAAAAATAAATAGTGCGTATGGTGACTTTGATTGGACGCCAATTAGGTATCTCAATAAAGGATTCCAGCAAAAAAGTCTTATGGGATTTTTTAGAAATAGTAGAATTGGACTAGTAACACCGCTGAGAGACGGAATGAATTTGGTAGCAAAGGAATATATAGCTTCTCAACGCGTGAGTGATCCAGGGGTGCTAATTTTGTCAAGATTTGCAGGCGCAGCAGAGGAATTTCCCGACGCATTGATTGTGAATCCTCATGATCCGGAGGGAGTAGCAGATGCATTGCATCATGCCTTAAAAATGCCTAAAAAAGAACGCTTGAGGAGATGGCTTAGTGCTTTTGATCAATTACAATCTTTTAATATAAGTGTATGGAGAACTCACTACATCGAAGCATTACAAACATCAATAATCAAATAGTTAAAAAGAAGTGAATGCACTAGGTCCGTGTAAGTTAATTTTTTGACAACAGTTTTCGTGATTTCCCTGAAAATTATGCACTATAAGAAACTTGGCAATTATTTGACTACTTATAAAAAGTTTATATTTATTTCAATTATTATGTGCCAATCTTACAGGGTCTATCCCATGTATATCTGATCGATGATTTTTTACCTATTATGAGGTGCAAACCTGAAACTTTACTTATACATTTGCGCAATCGTAGGGATCACTCCTCGACGGTTCAGGCTTTGATTAACTGACGATGGGTTCAATATCTTTTTTAAATAATCCAATGCATCCTGTGGATCACAATTCCCACACATGAAAATATCAAGTGAAGCAAAATTACGTTCTGGCCAAGTATGTATACTTATGTGACTTTCAGATAAAACTGTTACACCGCTTACGCCCATTCCTTCACCAAAAGGATGATAGTAGGAATGCAGAATGGTCGCGCCAGCCTTGCGAGCACTTTCTTCTATTGCTTCTTTTATAAAATCTAAGTCACCCATTTGTTCCACGTCCCAAAAATCAGCAAGTATGTGCCTTCCTGCAAATTGATCGCCTGTTTTTGAACATGTTACGAAATAATCGCTATCAAGATGGTTCATTTTATCCTGCCTCCTCTTCTTTCTTGGATCTTTTATTAATGTCATCTTGGATCCAGGGAGGAAGAACAAAAGATGCTAAATGCATTTCTGGACTGTAATGTCTAGTTTTAAAACATGCTCTTTTAAAACGTTTGTTGAGTGTTTCTAAAAGGGGTAGTGACCAAGTGGAGTTGAGAACTCCAAAGCCCAGTGTCATGTATCCGCCATAATAAGTTGGGATCGCAGCAATATAACAACTAGCGTTCAATCCAGCCTCCTCAAGGCAAGAAAGAGTACTTCCAACCTCACCTGATTGAAATTGAGGGACACCTCCTTGGGTGGAAACCACAGCATTTTCCTTAAGAATTTCAACTAAGTTTTTATAAAATTCATGGCTAAATAATTTCTCCCCAGGGCCTACAGGATCAGTTGAGTCAATTATAACCACATCGAACTTTAAATCTGTTTCTTTCACATACGCAAAAGCATCGCCAACTATTAGTTGCACTCTAGTATCTTGGTAAACTTCACCTCCATTATTAACGCTAGGTATATATTCCACGCAGGCATCAATTACCATCTGATCAATTTCTGCCATGACAACTCTTTTTATGCCTTTATGGCGAAGAACCTCGCGTAAAATCCCACCATCACCACCGCCAATAATTAGAATATTCTCTGGTTTTTCATGTGAAAAAAGGGGTACATGCGTCATCATCTCTTGATAAACGAATTCATCACATTCTGTGATCTGAATTATACCATCAATGGCTAGCACACGACCAAGTGTATCGTTCTCGTAAATTGCAATATCTTGATATTCGCTCTTTCCCTCAAATAAGGTTCTATTGATTTCAAAACCCTGAAATGCCTTGCTGCCTTCAATTGTATAAATGCTTTCAACATCTTCTATGAAATTACGCCGCGCGCACATTTCGCCCCTCCTTGGTAAAATTTTTTACAGTAGCCTGATTTGCCTGATGGAATCCCCTATCCATATTGTGCATATTGGCTTGGGTCGGATTGAAATATTTTTTACAAATTCCAAGTGCAACTTCGACGTCAAATGCTTTACAAGAAAAAACATCAATATATACCTGTCCGATATTTTCAGCGAAATGTGCAGCAATATTGGAAGTTTCAATCATCTGGAGTAAAGTGTAGCCCGCGGCCTCATGGGAATGCGTGGCGAAATGCTCAATTACTGGTTCACCGTAAGCTACCATGTCAATAGCGCGCACTAGCTCCTTACTCCAATTCAGTATATTTTCTTTATCTGCTAGTAACTCTTTGGGACAACCATTAAAGTCTAATACTAAATGCTGACCCCATGGTGCTCGCGCCAAATTAGTTTCATTTTGTGTCGTCATTTCTTTCTCCTTTAATGATTGGCAAAGGCCAACGTACTAAAAAGAAAAAGCTCGCGATAAAAGGCTTAAACGTCAAATGCTCCAATGGTAATGTCATCAGTTATGGCATACAACGTTATTTAATAACGCAAACCCTCTCAAAACTAGGCGGATGGGACTTTATGCAGCAAGCATCGAACAAAGCCCGCCCCGAATTAAAAACATTCACGCCGTTACATAACCATTATCTGAAATTTTCAGGGGTTAGAGACACGTGCGTAAGCGCATGTATACAAAATTTTTAAAAAAAAGAAATAAAAAAATTCTTCTAGGTAAATTAATTGTTTAAATCTAAATCATTAAAACACACTTTTAACATATGATGGTGCTGACCTACATGAGTTAGAGTGAAAAGGAAAAGGATTCTCGAGTTAAAAATACTTGGAATTTACCCAAACAAAATCCTCAGCGTCGCTAAAAAACTCCAAAGACATTTCAGGGACAATTAAAGAAGTGATGGGTCTACTACAGCCACTCGAATAGTATATGTTGGCGTCTTGTTTATTTTCTGCCGTATCCATCCCTATATAAATATATGTGTCATCAGTATCTTTATACTGTGCAACACAGGAAAAAAGGTTTCTTGGTAACATTGACGGTTGAAGAACGATATCTTTCACTTCTTGAATAAAACTGTCTTTCATTTTTACCACTAATACCGTAAACGCTTTTGTCTCAGCATTAAACCTATTTAAGTTTTCAAAGTTTGGAAACCAACCCCAAACAGGTCCAGAAAATGATTCGGTACGGCTTCCATTAGGGTATTTAATTAAAAGGTGGTCTACGGAGTCCAACCAGTTGGTACCAACACCTTCTAAATCAAGAGCAGCATCAATACTCTCCATAAAACTTACACAAACAAATTCGTTTTTTTGATTGAAGCCCATGTGACGTGCAATAACATTTGGGTATTCTCTGGTGTAAAGTTCAGTTCTGAACTGATCAAAACATCCATCCTTTGGTCGATACTTAACAATCATAACTACTTGTGGATCGGGAAATTTTTTATATTCATGATCCGATATCTGCCAATTAGATTTATAAGTAAAGGAAGAAATTGGGTTCTTGTTATGAACCCTTCGTGCCTCAAATAGGACATTTTGATCCTCTGATTTATTTCCGTCAGGTTTCAACAAATCTTTTCCATTTTTAATATCAAGATTTTGGGATCGTTTCCAAAAGAATACGTGGCATCTGGTTTCAGGATTTGGAGAAACAGAAACTAACTCCCAGCCCTTTCCACCCATATCTTTCATATGGGATGAACGACCAGTTGAATTGAAGGGTAGTTCTGTATCTATATAATCCCACATAACCATGTTCATTTTTTTGTATTTTTTTAGGCTTAAATTATATCCTATTTTCTCAAGATACATGAATATAAAACAAACTAAAATTCCTTGAAAATATTTCCTAATTCACAATTTACTTTTTCTAGAAATCAAAATCCCACCAAAAACAATTAGACCACCCCCAGCAATGGTTGAAATCGTTAGAGGGTCCTGGAAAAATATAATTCCTACTATAGATGCAAAGAAAAGATGAAAATATGAAAATGGTTGCAACACACTAGCCTCCGCATGGCGATAAGCGTTCGTAAGCAAAAAGTGGCCTACTAAGCTAAACGTACACAACAAAATTAAAAAGTATAAATCAGAGAATTGTATCGGCTTATAAAATAAAGGGCTGGGAATTGTGATCGCAATTGCGGAGACTAGAGATACCCAGAAAAAACTGGTTTCAGTATTATCAGTAGAAGCTACCTTTCTTGTAAGTACTGCATAAATTGCGAAGGTAACTGCAGAGATCAAAGGCAAAACAGATACCAAAGAGAATTCAAGATTTATTGGATTAATAATAATAGTTACTCCTAAAAATCCTACCCCGACCGCTACTACTTTTATTCTTGTAATTTCCTCTTCTAAAAATAGCCCAGACAAGAGCACTGTTAGGAGAGGAAAAACCGCCATTAGTGCGTGTGTTACTATTAATCCAACTTGGGTATATGAGTAGATAGCCATTAACAAAGACGAAATGAATAAAAGGCCTCTGAAAATCTGGGCAACTGGTTGTTTTGTCTTTAAAATTGACCGTAAAACACCTCGGCCTCTTAAGCTGACTAACATCACGAAACTTCCAATTATCCAAAATCGGAACATATTTATGTTTAAAACATCATAAAGTTCGGCCATATACCGCGACATACCATCCATCAATGCAAGAAAGAATGTTGCTATAATCAGAGTGATTATTCCTTTTTTTGATGCAGTACTCATAATTAATGCTATAAATTGCAAACAGTCAAACTAATGGACTAATTAAAAAAATTTAGCAATATATTTAAAATTAATACCCCTCGACAATAAGAATATATCCTGTTGAGTTTTCTTTACGTATATCAATTATTTTTGCGTACTCTTCTGACGCATAGAATTGCTTTGCTTTTTCTAAAGTATCAAATTCAACTACCACGTCACGATTACCCTGAGGAGTTCCTTCAGCAATAATTTGTTCGCCACCTCTTATTAGGTACCTACCCCCAAAACTTTTAATGATTTTTTCTGTTTCGGAGGCATATTGTTGATATTTTTTTGGATCTGTAATAGTTATTTGTCCAATAAGATAGCCTTTTTTCATATAATAGCCTCAGTGTTTTTAATTAAATTTTTTTACTTTATTTTTGGTTGTGTCTCAAATATTTGATCCGTTTTGATACATTCCACCCAATCCAAACTAGATTTTTTCCATACCTGCCTCATAGGTTGGAGACTCATTCTTTGTCTAATCGTCCCGACTCTCAACCCAAAAAAACCAGATTTTCCATTTTCAGGTCTAGCATAAATTCTTGTTCCACACTTTCCACAAAATGCCAACTCACGTTTTGCACCACTATCTGCTAATTTGATATAAAAGCTCAATTCTCCTTTTAAAAGATTGAAGCTATCATTAACAGCACAACGACATAGCCAAATGCAGTACCAGAATTTATTTGGCAATCCGTACAGTGGCATATTGTTGTTGTCTCAGGGTCAATATCCGCTTCAAACTGAATTTGCCCACATAGACATGTCCCATCTATATTCATTGTATCCCTTTTTTATAGTTAAACTCCTCAAAGTATGGGGTCTTTAACCATTCGAGTACAACTAATTTTAAAAATAAACCTAGAAAGATCGCTGAATATATATAGAAAGAACTCATGCTTAATTTAGATCGTCGATATTTAGGAATTATTGTTGCTTTGATGACAGTTTCTATCTGGGCAGTTTTTATAGTTGCTACCAGATTTTCTGTAAGCACTAACTTTACAGTTGAGGAGGTTATATTTTTAAGACTAGTACCGAGTACCCTGATTATGGCACCTTTTATGATCAAATATGATTTGATCCCCAGAGGTTTGTCTTGGTTAAAAGCTGGAATGTTGATGATTGGTGCTAGTGCTATTTTTCCGTACATTGTTTCAAGTGGACTATCGTTTGCACCAGCGTCAGACGGTGGGGTACTTGCTCCTGGCATGCTACCTTTCTGGACCGCGTTAGCAGCTTTTTTTATTTTAGGCGAACAGTTAGACAAAATACGTGGAACCGGATTATTTATTATACTGGTTGGGGCACTATTGGTTGGCTTGTGGCAAATTTTATTAAATTCAGACGAAGGAGTTTGGAGGGGCCATATCCTTTTTCTTATTGGATCTGGATTATTTGCTGTCTATTCAGTTGTTTTTCGGCAAAGTGGGCTAACGCCTCTTCACGGTCTTTTAATAGGTTTGTTTTGGGGCACTCTATTCATAATCCCTATTTTACTCCTCACAGGAAGGGTAAACTTCAACGATGTATCTGTATTTGATATTGGCATAACTATAGTTATTCAAAGTTTAATAATCGGTATTTTAGCTACCATTCTTTTCAACTACGGGGTTCGATTAATAGGGGCATCAGAGATGGGTGCCTTCGGTGCATTAACGCCAATACTTGCAATGCTGGGAGGGATTATGTTTTTAGATGAGACCGTACCTGCAATAAAGATGATTGGAATTTTTTTGGTTGCCATTGGTGTATTCTTGGCTTCGGGCATCCTAAAGGATAAAAGTAATAAAAATGAAAAACCAAAATAGAAAGAAAGCTTTCAAGCAATTATCAAGGAAACTAATTTGACGGAGTGTCTTTTAAAACTAATCTTAAATAAATTAAATGAGGGATAAAACTTGGAAACAATACTGTTATGGATGGCGGGTGCACTTTTTGCTGGCTATTTGTGCAGGCTAATATTCATCCCGACAATAGTAGGATTTATTCTATCGGGTTACTTATTCTCACTTTATGATGGAAGTGGACAATCATTATTAGACATTCCATCAGAGATTGGTGTAGAGCTCCTTTTATTTTCAATAGGTTTGAAAATCAAACCCTCATCACTGCTAAATACCTCACTATTTTTGGTATTCTTGATGCACTCTACTGCCGTTTTTTGTATTTTTCTTCTACTTCTTAATCTTGGTGTAAGCCTAGAAATCAAAGTGCTCATTTGCTTAGCTTTTACCTTCTCTAGCACTATAATAGCTTCAAAGGCTCTCGAAAATCGAAATGAACTTACAACCTTTCACGGCAGACTAGCTATATCGTTGTTAATTTTTCAAGATATCTTAGCTCTTATAGTATTGTTACTCACAAATGACACATCATGGACACCTTCAACCCTTTACCTTCTTGCGTTACCCTTATTAATTCCAATACTAAAAATATTATTAGAGAAATTTAACCCAAGTGAAGAACTAGAGCTTATTGCTACAATCTTATTGGCATTGTTATTAGGCTCTGCTCTTTTTAAATACGCCGGATTATCGGGAGAAATAGGTGCCCTCACTTTAGGTATGTTAATGGCTAACTATAAGTCAGCGAAACAACTCGGGGAAAGAATATGGACAATAAGAGAGATCTTATTAGTAGCATTTTTCTTCTCGCTCGGCATGAGCTTAGATCTAAATTTACAAATTATTCTAAGTGCATTTTTAATAACGATCCTTATTTTTATTAAATCGATTATTTTATTTTGCCTTCTATTGGTGTTTAAGCTAAGAGCTTACACCGCCTTTTTAGTAGTCATTTCATTAGCAACTTACTCAGAGTTTTCATTAATTCTTATATCGTCTTGGGAACAAAGTGGGCTGTTAAGTTCGGAAACGTTCTCCATTCTAACATGCACTATATGTTTTAGCTTTGCTTTAGGTGCTATCTTGAATAACTCTGTGCATGAGATTTTTGTGGTAATTGAAGGGTATTTAGTTAACTTTGAAAGACGTCAACACCATCCAGATGAGCAACCTCACACATGTGGTGGAGCTGATGTTATGGTGCTAGGCATGGGACGAGTAGGTAGTGCTATTTTTGATAATTTGTCAGCTAACAATGTAAAAGTCGTAGGGTTTGATGCTGATACTAATCTTGTTAAGGAACAGTTAAAATTTGGGAAAAGGGTTACGTTCGCTGATGCAGAGGACCCAGGGTTTTGGTCAAAGCTACGATTTGGAAAATTAAAAGCAATAATCTTAGCTTTACCGGAATTTCATGCTCAAAATTGGTCTACACAACAAGCAAGGCGCTACGGCTTCAAGGGAAAAATAATTGTGCCCACACGATCTCAAGGCAATCCCGAGACGCTGAAAATTTCAGGAGCTGATGAAATATATGATGCTTATCAAGCAACAGGTATAGGCGTAACTGAAATTTTTCTAAAGGACTAATTTGATTTACAAAGACTAAGGAATAGAGAAATTTAAATTTAAGAGGTGAATTGATGGAGAAAAAATTATTAACTATTTTTGGAGCTAGCGGTTTAGTTGGCTCAAGTATTTTAAGAGAAGCACTAGATAAAGGGTATCATGTTAATGGCACACTCAGAGATATCGATAATCAAGATAGAATTACCAGGTTAAAAAGCCTTCCTTCCGGGAATAATGCCGATTTTTTTTCGGCAAATATGGCAGACATTTCGTCGTTGGATAGTCCTCTCAAAAACGCCGATGCAGTTTTTATTTGTTGCCTTATACCGACATATAAAGGCTTTGATGGAACACCCGCTAAAGAGCTTGATGATGAAAAAGGCTATAATGAAATTATTAAGCCAACTGTGGATGGGTGCCTCAATATACTTAAGACAGCAAAAAGAAATAATGTTAAGAATATTCTAATTTGTTCTTCCACTTCTAGTACAAACCCCATCCCCGCGGTTACTATAAAGAACGAGCTGGATCATTGGTCTGATGAAAAAGAACAATGCAATTCAAAAAAGTATACATCAGCTGCTAAAACATATATGGAGAAAGCCGCGTTTAAATTTTGCAATGAAAATAATTTGCGCCTTTCAGTTTTTTTACCAACTGGCTTGTACGGGCCTGCTGTATTACCAGAACATTTAAAACATAATCCATTTTTATGGATTAAAAGTGCTCTCGAAGGGGGACCCCCAAGACATCTAAAAGTGCCAAATGACTCGGCTTCGTTAATACACCTCCAAGACTTAGCAAAGCTATTTTTAGCAGCATACGAAAACACTTCAGCCTCTGGTCGTTACTTTGGAGTATTGGAAAGTTTTCATTGGAATGACATTTATAAGGAGTGTCAGAAGTTAATACCAGATATGCAAATGCCTGAACCTTTGTCAGAAGATCCCGTAGTACCAACACAATTTGATTTTAAACGAAGAGATAGTCTTGGAATTAATATAAGGGATTTCCCCACTATAATGCGTGAAACTGTTGAATGGATAAAAAGCAAGCCTTTTTAAGGCCCATCTAAGTGGGCTAAATAGCATCATTTTTTCTTTTATTTAAGTTAGTCGCTAATAAGCAGATACCTAGAATTGCTATTGAGATTGCTAGAAACCAATTCAATGGATTTGAAATTGAAAATAAAATCCAAAGAAATATAAAGTCAGTTTTTTCTTGGTGATGCAAAATCGTATTAAGGCACTCAATCAACCATGTGATGGATAATACCGTAACCATCGCAGGCACTATAATTTTAAAATAATGGTTTAGAACTTCTAGCTTACTTCTCGATTTAACAAAATCTCCTTGATCGATAAAAAAGCCAGCCAAACCTCTAGGAAAGTAAAGAACAAAAATAATTAGTATAACCCCTTGATATAATGGCCAAATTTCCGTGCTATTACTTAATAAGATACTACATAATGAAAAAATAGAAGTACCAATAATTGGCCCTAAAAAAAAGCCAATGCCACCAATGAAAGTTGCTGATAAAATGTTGAAGACCTCTCGGAGGCTGAATACCTCTGGGGAGAATAATTCATAGTTGATTACAAACAAGGTTCCTGCAATTCCTGCTAGAAATCCGGAATAACAAAAAGAAAGATATCTAACCATATAGCTCGAATAACCTATATATTCCGCTCTAGACACATTTTCTCTCACAGCATTGCACATTTTGCCAAGTGGAGTTTGTAGAAAATAGTAGGAAACAAATACAGCTATGAATAACCAAGCCATCACAATAAAGCATACTGTATCCTTGCCACCATAATCAAAATTAAAAAAATTGGTATTGAGAGTCCGATCAACTATGATCCCACCTAAAATGCTTGGGAATGAGGTACTAAATGAGTTAACAAATTCAAGTATCGCTAAAGTCAACATAGCGAAAATCATTCCAGATCGTTTTACGGAAAAATATCCAGTTATCCCTGCCACAAGGAACCCTGCAAGCCCACCAAATAGGGGTAAAATTGGAAGAGGAATAAATAATGCACCACTGTTAATCTGTAATAAAATCAAACCTGAAAAATAACTTCCTGCTCCCATAAATATGGAATGACCTAAATTTAATAGTCCCGTTTGCCCAAGAAGCTGGTTAAAACTTATTGCAAAAATTATCGTTATGCCAATTTGACTTAAAACCATAAAATGCCAATCTCTCGAAATTAACATTGGCAGAGAGATTAGAGATATAAAAATAAAACCCCACATAATTTCGTGTAAGCTTTTAGGTTGGAACATGATTGAAAATGTACTATTTTATCTCTAGAGATATTTTTTTCATTGCAAATTCGACCGCATCAAGTGTTATATCCACATCCTTGGCAGTATGGGCCAAGGACAGAAACATATTATGCCAAGGATGAAAATAAATTCCCCTTCCTAGTAGATATTGGACAAATTTTTTACCTCTTGAGAAATCCTTATCGTCTTTGAACAAAATCAAGGGCATTTGGGGGGGACCTGATTGAGATATACCAACTCCTAAATTATTTGCTATTTGGTCTATTCCAGCTCTGAGCTTATTACCCAAGAAGGAAATATGGCCTACAACGTCTATTTCTTCGATTATTGATAATGTCTTTAAGCTCGCGGCCATAGAGGTAGCATTACACCAGAAAGAGCCGGTAACATAAATTTCACTTGCTGCTTGTCTTAATTTATCAACGCCTACAACTGCAGAAAGAGGATATCCATTTCCAATAGCTTTTGAAAACGCAGTTAAGTCAGGCTTTACCCCAAAATCAAACCAGCTCCCACTTTTGTTCAGTCTGAAGCCCGCTCTTACATCATCTAGAATAAGAACAGCATTTTTTTTATCACAAATCTCTCGTGCTTTCTTCAAAAAAGCCTTTTTTGGTAAATCCTGGTCTCTTCGAACATCATGGCGGAAAGCAGTCAATATTATTCCTGCTAGGTCACTATCGGCGTCCTGAACGGCAGCCTCAAGACTCGCGTTATCATTGTATTCAAAGAAAATTAAGTTGGAAGTATCTTCTTCCACAACACCGGTTGCTACGGGGGTACACCATGGCGCAGATCCATGATAAGATCCTCTTGCAACCAATATCTTTTTTTTACCAGTTGCCGCTCTCGATATGGTTAAACAGGTTGTTGTGGCATCAGTACCATTCTTTGCAAATAAAGCCCAATCTGCACTATCAACAATCGTTATTATTTTTTCTGCCAAATCTACGACTAACGCAGATGGGCCATTTCCTAGGTCTATTTTTTTTCGTTGCTCATTTACTGCGTGATCGACTTCCGCATTACTGTAACCGAGGAGATTTGGTCCATAACCACACATAAAGTCGATATAACAGTTCCCATCTAAATCCCATATTCTTGCATCCTTTGCTTTAGAAAAAAACTGTGGGTAACCATGGGGTAGCTTTTTAACACTCATATGACCCCACATTCCACCAGGAATAAAAGTCTCTGCTCTTTTTCTAAGCGAGAGGTCCTTTGCTAGTTTTATATTATGCTGTTTGTTCAATTGCATACCTTTTTAGATAAAGCTTTAAAATAATCTAAAAATAAGTTTAATAAAAGAAAGTCGTATTTGGAAGGTGCTAATGACAAAAAATAATATAATGGATTTAAAAAAAAAAATTGAACCTCATTATGATGGCCGAGACCTTTTATGCTTTGAGACTAGACCGAACGACTTTCTCGAAATTTTCAAAGACATAGTTAAAAAGCATCCAGATAGGGTAGCTCTGTGTTTTCAAGAACGATTTATTTCCTATAAACAACTAGATGAGCTGTCCGATAGCTTGGCCGGAGGGTTGTTGAAATCTGGGCTAAAAGAGAAAAATATCCTTGTTATAAATCTCGCAAATAGCATTGAGTTCGTAGTCGCCCTATTTGCTTCATTCAAAACTGGTCTAATTGCTATGCCGGTTGGCCATAGACATAAAAAAGACGAGCTTATTTCTCTTTATGATGATGCAGGGGTACACGCAGTTTTATTTGATAAAGAAACCGAGAAGGAACAACCTCTCAGCAAAGATGGCAACTCTATTCTTTTTATAACTACGCAAGCTGAAACTCAAACTGATTGTTTAAAATTTAATGAATTACTTGAAAAAGGTGTTGAGGAAAACATCATTTTAAAAACAATCGATGAGGAAGACCCAGCCATACTATTATATACCTCTGGTACTACCGGTCGCCCAAAAGGAGCTATATTGACCCATCTTGGGCTAGTCCATTCTTTTCTTCATTTCCAAATGGAACTAGGACTTAAAGATGGTGAATGCACTATTCTTGCTATACCTGCAAGTCATGTTACTGGACTAGTGGCTCAAATTCTGACCTTAATTGGATGTGCGGGGAAAATTGTCATAATGGAGCATTTTGAGGTACAAGAGTTTGCAATTCTTGCAAAGAAGCATGCATTAACATATTCAATACTTGTTCCCGCAATGTACGCATTACTACTTCATCGAAATGCATTAATTGCTGAAGATCTACAATCGTGGAGAATAGGTGCATTTGGGGGCGCTCCAATGCCTGATGCTGTTAGGAAGAAATTGGCTTCAAAGTTGCCATTCCTAAGTTTACATAATGCATACGGTGCGACTGAAACCACGTCCCCTACGACTATCATTCCAATTAATTGCAATGACCCAGGTGATAGCGTAGGTCTTGTAGTGCCTTGCGGAAAAATAAAGATTGTTAACGAAAATAATGAAGAGATAGATCAAGGTAAGCCTGGAGAGCTATGGATTAAAGGTCCTATGGTTGTACCTGGATATTGGAAAAACGAAAAGGCTACTCAGAACTCGTTCGAAAATGGTTACTGGAAGTCTGGTGATATCGCCAGCCAAGACGAAAATAGTTTTATACGAATTCATGATAGAAAAAAAGACATGATAAATCGTGGAGGATATAAAATCTTTAGCGCCGAAATAGAAAATCTGATGATGTTAATGGATGAAGTCCAAGAGGCTGCTTTGGTTCCCTACCCATGCCCCATACTTGGCGAAAGATCACATGCTTTCGTTTTTCCTTCATCAGCCTCGCTCGATCCTAGTGAAATTCGGCTCCAACTGTCGGAAAAAGTTGCCGATTACAAGGTTCCCGATAAAATTACAATCACCAGAGAACCACTTCCACGGAATGTAAATGGTAAAATTACCAAGGCTCCTCTTAGAGAGAGGGCACAAAAAGAATTATAATTTTCCAATATTAATTTTTAAGTTTTTTAAACTAAGATTATGTATTGATTTGAAAATTTTTATTAAAACTTATTTTAATTGTTAAGGAGATGTTTTGAACGATAACTACGAAAATCTATTATATAATGTAAATGAGCCCATCGTCTGCGAAGCCTGCCTCAAAGAATATAAAAATTTAGATAACCCAGACATAGCTCTTAGAGATTATGTAAAGGTAGATGTTGGGTTTACTCGAATTGGTATTCAAGTTTGGTGCCAACGCCATGAGAAAAATATCTGTCATATTGATTTTGGAGGAAATAGACCTCCAGCTGACTTCAGATGCTTAGAGAAGAGATAAAATGCAAAACTTTATTTATAACCAACCTGAAGCAAAGTGTGATTTTTGTGAGGCGACAGAAAATCCTCATCCTGATTATGATGAAACAATTCCAATAACAAGAATAGATATTGGAAAAAAAAGAAAATTAACCCTATGTATAAATTGCTTTTTTATGCATAAAGAATGTTCTGAAAAAAAAGGCCACTCCCTCGTTGCCTATTTATCAAAATTGAATAATTTATCGCTTATTTTGAATAAATCTAACAAAAAACCTCAAACTCAATAGTGATTAATATATGAATGAGAAGAAAATTGTAGTAATTGGCGCTGGAATCTCTGGGTTATTATGTGGCAAAAGATTAGCCAAGGCTGGTCATTCAGTTCTTATACTTGATAAAGGCAGGAATATAGGTGGAAGGCTGAGTACACGACGAATTGATCGAGCTGTATTCCATCATGGGGCAAGTTCCTTACCTGACTTTTACAGTCATAAAGAATTGCCAGAATTTGGGTTAGCAATATTCAAAAGAGCAGAAAAAGAAAAAATAATCCAGCGTAAAGGAAATCTATTTGAGCCCATAAATTCAGTTTCCGACTTTGTAAATTATTGCGGGACGAATTTAAATATACGGAAGAGCTGTGAGGCTATCTCGTTAAATTTACATAATAAGACAATTGTTGTGAAATGTGGAGGTGGAGTTCATAAAAAAACGCCTTATGATCTCTTGGTCCTTTCAATACCTCCAAATCAAGCTAAAACTCTTATTAATAAACAAATTAATAAGTTTGACAGCCTAATAGAGAAAGTCCAAATGAGGAGCTCTGCAGCAGCTCTCTTTTCCTTTGACATAAATCCAGAGCCTATAAAAGAAAAACATTTCTCGAACGAAAAAGTTCATATTCAAGTAGAAAATAATCGATTCAAATGTGAGCAGCAGTTATTCTGCTTAACCGTTCACACTAAAGAACCTTTTGCCAAGAAAGTCGTTAAAAACGACAAAGATACAATTAAAGAACTGTTGCTTAAAGAGATAATAGATGCCGTCCCCTTTTCCTTACCTAAAGCAACTTACGAAGCTGGCCACCGTTGGCTTTATGGGTTCACCGAACGATCTTTGGGAAAATCTTTTCTATTTTATAACGACGAAAATGTCGGCATTTGCGGCGATTGGTGTTTAGGTGAAACAATTTTGGATGCCGCCTCAAGTGGAATAAAGTTAGCGGAACACATATTAACTCGTTAGTATCTTTTTACACTTATTTATTTAAGCCTTTAGAAAAGACTTTCAGCGAACTCTATTAGCGACTCTTTTGCTCCCTCATTATTAAGCCGAAAGCTGTCAACTTCAGCTGCCCAATCTTTATCAATAAACTCTTCTTTTCCGCGTTTATACCAATCTTCTTCTGTTATATCGTGTTCCTCATCACTACAGAGCTTTGCAGTTAAAAGCCATGATTTAGAGTCTATATCCTCTAATTTTTCTACTAACTCGAGACAATTATCTTTATTTCTAGCCAAATACTCTCCGAATAATACTGGAGTTGTTCTGGAGTCAGAGTTTGTTTTTCCTTGTGCAATTGGGTCGATCTCTAATGCTAGCTTCAGCGCATCTAAGCCTTGATCGATTTTTCCTAATCGCAGTGACACTTCCCCGTAAACTGATAAAACTCGTGGGTCATTTGGAGCCATTTTGTAGGCTTTAGAGGCATGTCTTTCTGCTACTCTAAAATTTCTACCCGATAAATTAACTTCGGCCATCAATCGATGAACCTCAAAATCATTGTCATTAAGTTCATGTGCCTTTTTAAGGCATCCTTCCGCTTCACTCCATATTTCAGCCATATCACCCTCGATAAAGCCTCTACTCATACCCTGGCCAAGAGCACAGGCTTTCCAAGCATACGCTTGGCCATTAGTCTCGTCAGCTTTTATAGCTTCATCGAAGGTGGTTAAGGCGTTTTGTAACGCATCCTTTTGTATTTTGTGGTGTAAAACTTTGCCCTTTAAAAGCAATTCGTAAGAAGATAAATTTTCAGTGGGTTTTCTTTGAGCTCTTTCTAAGCTCGATAATTCAATCTCTCCCAGAAGTTTTCCAGAAATTTGTCTAACTATTTCATCTTGTACATCAAAGATATCTTCGATGATTTTATCAAACTTTTGGCTCCATATCTGGCTATCATCTTTTGCG
>CACBNQ010000011.1 GCA_902540655.1 uncultured Alphaproteobacteria bacterium
TGCGATTTTCACTTTGTATTCAAGCCAAAAATTAGTTAATTAAAGGTAACATCTTTCAAGTTTATATTTACAGTATCATTGAATCAACTGTAACACATTTTGCGTTTATTTGTATAACTTCAAGGAATATAGATTGATAAACAAGTCGGAATTACTCAGTGCGCATATTGGATCAATAGTTCTTAAACTAGCTATCCCTAACATGCTCACAATGTCTATGTGGATTATTACTTTCATTATAGAAGGCTTTTACATTGGACAACTCGGGGTGATACCCCTAGGCGGCTTGGCCTTGGGCTTTCCCATGCTCTTTTTGCTCTTAATGCTGTCAGCTGGAACAATAGGTGGTGCCATTACCGGTTTAGTGGCTCAAAAGCTTGGCGCTAATAATGTTCAGGCAGCGGAAGAGATTGCATTAAGTGGTCTAATACTTACATTTGGTCTAGGTATACTATTTGCTGTTATTTTTTTAGTATTCGGTAAGGTAATTTATGTAAGCCTTGGGGCTAGTAAAGAAGTTTTAGAAGAAGTTTTGAAATACTCTAACGTTCTCTTTGCTGGGTCATTTACCATCTGGGTTGCAAATGGTATGGCTGGCGTAGTGAGAGCAACAGGCAACATGTTCATTGCCGCACTTTTCTTAGGTATTGGGTCATTGGTTCAAATAATATTGGGAGCAGTATTCATATTTGGCATAGGCCCTATACAGAGCATGGGTATTGCAGGATCATCACTTTCCATTGTTATAGGAAATGGGATAGCTGCCTTTTGTTTGCTATTTTGGCTTATGCACAAAAGTAACGCATTAAAGCTAAGGATATCAATCCGGTTTTTTAATCCTAATAGCATAATTTCTATTATTAAATTAGGATCTTTAGCGTCAATAAATGCATTTTGCACTTGGGGATCAGTTGTTGTCATAACCGCGTACATGACAAATTTTGGCGTTCAGACACTCGCAGGCTATGGCGTTGGGGCACGTTTGGAATTTCTTATTATTCCAATTGTTTTTGGCTTTGGAGCAGCATCAACTGCTTTAATCGGGATAAATATTGGTGCTAATAAATTAAAGAGGGCTTTAAACATTGGATGGGTTGCTACTCTTTATAGTGCTTTGGCGGCTGGCTTTATAGGGTTCGGTGCCTATTTCTACCCTAGTTTTTGGTCTAATGCATTTACATCTGACCAGAATGCTCAGGAAGTATGCAAAACTTACTTAGAAATTGTTGGGCCTTTCTATATCTTTTTTGCAAGTGGGTTGTGTTTGTATTTTGCATCTCAGGGTGCAGGAAGAGTTCTCTGGCCTGCTATCGCAGCAATTATCCGTTTTTTAATCGTTATAATAGGCAGTATTATTGTTTTAAGATACACTACAGGTTCAATTAATCATTACTTTTCTCTCATATCTATTGCATTTCTCGTTCAAGCACTAATAACATCTGGAGCGATATATCTTGGCGCTTGGAATAGAAAAATAATACCTAAAGAAGAAACTATAAGATAAATTATATCTGTATTAAACTTATCAAATAATAGTACTTTGGATCTATGCACAAATTTATTTGTATAAGTGGTTGTACAGCCTCGGGGAAATCTTCTTTTGCCATTGAGCTTGCTGATTATTTTGAAAGCCCTGTGATAATCAATGCCGATGCTCTACAAGTGTATGATTGTTGGAAAATACTTACAGATCGCCCAACAGAAAAGAAGACAATGCATGATCTTTATGGTCATGTTTCATGTACTGTTAATTATAGCGTTGGAGATTGGATCAAAGATGTTAAAAATATTTTTGATCTATATTCAAAAAACTCAAAAACGTTTATTTTTGTTGGTGGTACAGGATTATATTTTAACGCATTATTAAACGGTTTGTCACAAATTCCTCAAATCCCAGAAGAGATCAGAGATTTTGCAAATTCATGTGATCTTTCTTTTTTCTTAAAGGGTTTAAATATAAATGATCCAGATATTTTAGAGAAAATAGATACCAATAACAGACGAAGAGTTCAAAGAGCATGGGAAGTGCTAGAAGCAACCGGCAAGAGTATGTTATATTGGCAAAGCAAAAATACGTCCCCATTAATTTCTGCATCAAACGCAACTTTATTATTGGTTGAATTAGAAAAAGAGTGTTTGGCTAATAGGATAGGTAATAGGGTCAATCATATGTTAGAGTGTGGTGTTATAAAAGAAGTAGAGCAAGTCTATAACACTTGTTGGGATAAAAAATTACCTTTTGCAAAAGCAATAGGCGCAGAAGAAATAGTTAGTTACTTAAAAGGGGAAATAAGTTTTGAAAAACTATTCCAAAATATTGCCCTAAAGACACGCCAATTTGCAAAAAGACAAAGAACTTGGCAAAGAAATTATATGAAAAACTGGAGCCCCATTAATACTCTTGAATTGAATAGGTTAGATATCAAAAAAATAGTTAAAAAATTAAAAGCAAACAATTAATTCGTTGCACTCTACATTAATAAATAATAACTATAACCTAGTGCCCCAATGAAATTTAAGAGATGATAAAGCGTTACTCTAGGCCAGAAATGATAAAAGTATGGTCACAGCAAGAAAAGTATAAAATTTGGTTTGAAATCGAAGCATATGCTTGCGAAGCTATGGAAAGTATAAGCCTTATTCCTAAGGGAACAACGAAAAATGTGCTGAAGGCTAGTGGTATAGATTATGACATTGATGAAATTGATGCCATTGAAAAAATAACAAAGCATGACGTAATTGCTTTTCTTACATATCTTTCAAAGTTTATTGGAGAGAGCTCAAGATTTGTTCACCAAGGTTTAACGTCTTCTGATGTACTTGACACATGTTTCAACATACAATTGGTTAACGCATCTAACTATCTTGAAAAAGGCTTAAAAGACCTGTTAGATGTTATAAAGGTAAGAGCTTTCGAACATAAAGATACCATTTGTATAGGGCGCAGTCATGGGATATTCGCAGAACCAACAACTTTTGGCTTAAAACTAGCGCAGGCGTACGCAGAGATGGAAAGAAATCTTATAAGATTACATAATGCTAAGAAAGAAATTTCAACTGGAGCTCTATCAGGTGCTGTTGGAACTTTTGCAAACATTGATCCTAAGGTGGAGGCAATGGTATGTAAAAAACTTAATCTCTTTCCGGAAACAATATCAACCCAAATTATTCCTAGAGATAGACACGCAATGTTTTTTTCTGTGTTGGCAATTATAGCCTCCTCTATCGAAAGGATCGCAACAGAAATTAGACATTTGAGTAGATCTGAAGTGCTTGAAGCAGAAGAGAACTTCTCAGAAGGCCAAAAAGGTTCAAGCGCTATGCCACATAAGAGAAATCCTGTCCTTACAGAAAACCTCACTGGTTTAGCAAGATTAGTTAGGATGGCCGTAATCCCCGCACTAGAAAATATTACGCTTTGGCATGAAAGAGATATTTCTCATAGCTCAGTAGAAAGAAATATTGGTCCAGATACAACTATTACGTTAGATTTTGCTATCACACGTCTTACAAAAGTTATAAAGGATCTGCGTGTTTATCCAGAAAATATGAAAAGGAATATGGAAAAATCTAAAGGTCTTTACAATTCACAGCAGTTATTACTTATGTTGACCCAGAAAGGAGTTAGCCGTGAGGATGCTTATGCTAACGTACAGAAAGTTGCAATGAAGGTTTGGAACTCAGAAAATTTGGACTTCATGGAAGAAGCTCAAAGAGATAGTTTTATAAAGTCACATATAAATGAAAATGAGCTATTGGAGATTTCTAAACTGGAGTATCATACAAAATTTGTTGACACTTTATTTAAGAGAGTTTTTGGCACCAAATAATGACTATAAAAAAAAAGAAAAAACTTTATGAAGGCAAGGCGAAGATTTTGTACTCTACGGGAGATTCCTATAGCCTAATCCAGCATTTCAAGGATGAAGCAACTGCCTTTAATGCAAAAAAAAAGGAGGTAATAGAAGGTAAGGGAGTTCTAAATAATTTTTTGTCAGAATTTTTCATGCAAAAACTTAATTCTGTAAATGTTCCAACCCACTTTATTAGTAGATTAAATATGCGCGAGCAATTAGTAGAAAAGTGTGACATCATACCTTTAGAAGTAGTCGTCCGAAATATTGCAGCTGGCTCCTTATCAAAAAGATTGGGCATAGAGGAAGGTAAACGCTTACCCAGACCATTAGTGGAGTTTTACTACAAGGATGACAGTCTAAATGATCCATTGGTTACTGAAAGTCAAATAAGTACTTTTGAGTGGGCTACAGAAACAGAGCTAGGAGAAATATTTGAGATAGCCTTAAGAACAAATGATTTTCTATGTGGCCTGCTTTCTGCAGTTAATCTGACACTTGTAGACTTCAAGATTGAAATCGGTAGAAGCTTCAGATCAGAGGGCGAAAAACTTATTATTGCTGATGAAATAAGCCCTGATACATGTCGTCTATGGGACTCAAAAACAAAAAAACGCCTCGATAAAGATGTTTTTAGATTGAATGAAGGTAGTATTTCAATTGCATACACTGAAGTAGCGGATAGATTTGATTTATTACCAAAAAATGTGAGAAGTGCTGTACGATGACCCTTAATGAAGAAGTTTTCAAATTCAAAGTTGAGGTTATTCTTAAAAAAGGTGTTCTTGACCCACAAGGAGAGGCTATCAAGCAATCTATTAACATAAATAATCTAGGAAATATCTTGGATGTAAAACAAGGAAAGCTCTTTGAATTAACGGCATCATCAAAAAATAGGGAGCAAGCAATTAAGGAAGTAGAAAGAATCTGTGCAGATTTGCTTACTAATTCCGTAATTGAAGAATTTAAATATTATGAGGTTTCAGAATAATAAAGTGCGGAGTCATAGTTTTTCCTGGTTCTAATTGTGACAAAGATTGTCAAAGAGCTTTTGAAATATTTCCTGAATTTGATGTCAAAATGATCTGGCATAAAGAGACAACCCTTCCAAAAGTTGACCTCGTTGTACTTCCAGGAGGGTTCTCCTATGGTGACTATCTCAGATGCGGAGCGATAGCGGCAAAATCTCCTATTATGAAAGCTGTTAAAAACTTTTATCAGATTGGGGGATTTATTATCGGAATTTGCAATGGGTTTCAAATTTTAACAGAGACAAAGATATTACCGGGAGCATTAATACCAAATACTAATCAAAAATTTATTTGTAAGGACCAAGATTTGATTGTGGCAAACAATAAAACATTTTTTACCTCTAATTTTGAGCACAATAAAACTATTTCAATTCCTATAGCGCATCATGACGGTCAGTATTTCTTAAATGGCCCAGAAATTGATGAATTAGAACAAAATGAAGGAATTGTTTTAAAGTATAGAGACAATCCAAATGGTTCAATCAAAGATATCGCAGGAGTTTGCTCAAAAAACAAGCGCGTTATCGGAATGATGCCACATCCAGAACGAGCAGTTGATAAGGAGTTAGGTAGCATTTCGGGATTAAGGATGTTTGAGTCAGTAATATCAAATTTCTAATTGAAGTAATTACTCTTTCTTTTAATTAAATGGCCTAAGCTTTTAATTGATTATGCTTTCTTTTCATCATGTCTTTAGCTGTTTCAACGGCAACAGCAGCATCTCTACAATATGCGTCAGCGCCAATTGATTTGCTAAATTCTTCGTTCAAAGGCGCCCCACCAACTAACACCATGTACTTATCTCTTAATCCTTTTTCAACTAAGGTATCAATTACCACCTTCATATAGGGCATAGTTGTTGTCAATAACGCAGACATACCCAAAAAATCTGGTTCCTCTTCCTCTAGCGCTGTTAAGTAGTTTTCAACAGGATTATTTATTCCTAAGTCTCTAACCTCAAAGCCTGCACCTTCCATCATCATGATTACAAGGTTTTTTCCAATATCGTGTATATCACCCTTTACTGTGCCAATCACAAGCTTTCCTAAGCGCGGCGCACCTGTTTCTGCTAACAGTGGCTTAAGAATTGCCATTCCTGCCTTCATGGCATTGGCTGCTAATAAAACTTCCGGTACGAATAATATGCCATCACGAAAGTCCTCTCCTACTATCCGCATGCCTTCTACTAATGCTTTTGTTAAAACATCATAAGGTTGCCATTTTCTCTCCAAAAGGATGTTTACACCTTCAACGATCTCATCATTAAGACCGTCATATAAATCATCGTGCATTTGGAGAACGAGCTCATCGTCACTAAGCTCACTAAGAATAATTTCTTCGTCAATTTCTTCTTCGTCAGACATACCAAACCTCCACTGAGAGACTCAATTTTCTTCAGTGTTCACGAAAATTTTAATTTGGTCAATCATAGATTTTAACCCGTTTGATCTTTGTGAAGAAAGGTGAGCATTTAAGCCTAATTTCTCAAACTCTGCCCTTGGATCAACGGCTTGTGCTTCGACAAGTGTTTTGCCTTTATATAGGCTTAAAAGAATAGCGATTAAGCCCTTAACTATGAGAGCATCAGAGTCTCCTTCTATATTAAATACTTTAGAACTGTTAGATATGTTCCAATTCATATCTAGCCATACCTGACTTGCGCAACCATTTACCTTATTTTTGTCTGTTTTCATTTCGTCCGGGAGGGAGACCTGCTTTCCTAAATCAATTATATATCCATATCTATCTTCCCACTCACTAAATAAATCGAGGTCTTCCTTAATTTGATCAAAATTCATGTGTATATTCCTCAATAACTTTATACTGTTATAAGATGTAGCCCATTGTCATTGAATGTAAGAGATATTTCACCATTTTTTAGTTTCAATGCATCTTCACCAAAAATTTTGAACCTCCATCCCTCTAAAGCTCTCACATTTGGATTTTCATGTCGTGCAATCATTTCAATATCCTTTGAACTGGCAATTAATTTTGTTGCCACATTATGACAAGAGGCATTAAATTTAAGAAGAACCTTCAAAAGCTCAACGAGAGCTAACTGGCTCGAAGATAAGGGAATATATTGATAGTCCTCGATAGGCTCGTCAGGTAAAGACTTAGAGCTTTTTATACACTCTAAAATACCTTTTGCAATCCATTCAGTTTTTAACGCCTTAGATGGTAATCTAGAGCTATAAAGATCTTGAAGTTTTTTTGGTCTCTGAGAAGCTATTTGAATTATTTCTTCATCTTTTAAAATATGTCCTCTTGGCAAATCCCTTTTCTGCGCTTCATTTTCCCTAAACGAAGAAATGCTCTTTACAATTTTAACAAAATCTTGATCTTTCCTTCGAAGCCTTATCTTTTTCCAAGACTCGTCTGGATCAGTGGAATACGTTTTAGGGTTTTTAAGAATATCAAATTCTTCTTTTACCCAAGAAAGCCTATTAGAGTTATTTATTTCATCTTTAAGCTTTTCATAAATAGTTCTTAAATAAGTTACATCAGTTAAGGCATAATTGATCTGCTTATCTGAAAGTGGTCTCTTTGACCAATCTGTAAACCTGCTAGATTTATCTATTTTTTTCTCTGCAATTTGATTTACTAAAGTCTCATAAGCAACTTGATCACCAAAGCCGCAAACCATAGCAGCGATTTGAGTATCGAATATAGGTTTTGGAAGTACACCTGTTTTATTGAAAAAGATTTCTAGATCCTGCCTTCCTGAATGCAGAACTTTTAAAACACCTTCATTTGCTAAAAGGTCAAAAAATGGTTTTAGGGATAGTTTTTCTGATAGTGGATCTATTAACGCAAAACTGTCTTTACCTTTTTCAGGATAAGCAATTTGAATTAAACATAGTTTAGCGTAATAAGTCTTATCACGCATAAACTCCGTATCAATGGTTACATAGGGATAATTTGCGGCCGCCAAACAAAAAGCCTCAAGATCCTGAGTAGTATCAATTATTGACACGTAATTCCCTTTATAGTTTTAATTGTGCACTATCCCTCTTAGAAACTCTTTCATACCAATCCCTCAAACCGGTCATTAAATCAGGTATTGGCTCTTTGATTGCTCTCGTAAAATCAACAGCAACAAACGCCCATATATCGGCTGCCGTAAACCTATCTGAGCACAAAAAGGATTTACCACTTAATTGGTGGTTTAATATTTCAAAGTATGATTTAACCCTTTCTCTTCCCCTAATTGCTAATTCTGGAATTTGTTCATAATTTTTTGGACCGGTAATCGCTCTATTTTTCATGGCTTTAGAAGTATTTCTTAAACAATCTGCAATTGCTATAAATAAATTACTTTCAACGTCATTAATTAAGTTTATTATTTGTCCCTTTTCTTCGTTTGTGCTTCCAAGTAGATTTATTTCAGGGAACTCTTGCTCAAGATAAACACATATAGAAAGACTGTGATAAAAGATGTTGTTTTCTTTAGAAACTAAAACAGGAACTGTATTTCGTGGATTTATTTTTGAAAACCAATCCTCCATTTGTTCTGAATTTCTTAAATCAACGTTCTTAGTCTCGATGTTGATTTTTTTTTCTTGGATAAACATACGAACCCTGCGAGGGCTTGGCGCAGTATTACAATCATAAAATATCATCTTTTTCCTATAAAATTGATAATTTGAAATTTATTGTTGTAGTATATAATTAAAATTTAAATATGTCTTGAATAGTTAACGAGAGGTCTTGCAATGAGGGATTACTGGCAGA
Source organism: uncultured Alphaproteobacteria bacterium (assembly GCA_902540655.1). GTDB lineage: Bacteria > Pseudomonadota > Alphaproteobacteria > Rhodobacterales > Rhodobacteraceae > CACIJG01. Next base: position 8,621 of record CACBNQ010000011.1, read on the forward strand.
ATTATATAGATGGAAAATTTGTTGATGGTGGTGCGGGTGTAATTCAAGTAGATAACCCGGGTACAGGGGAGAAATTAGCTGACCAAGCCATTGCGGATAATACTGACGTTGATAAGGCTGTTTCTGCTGCGAAAAAGGTTCATGAAAGCGGTTTTCTTACAAATATGCGCCCAGTAGAACGTGCAAGAATGGTAAAAAAAATCGGTGCGTATTTAGTAGAAAATTTAGAAGAAATTGCTCCATTATTGTCTATGGAAGCCGGTAAAACGCTTTTTGAAGCCAAATTTGAAGTAACAAATGCTGCTAGATACTTTGAATATTATGGGAACCAGGCCGAAACGCTAGAAGGTCGTTCAATACCTCTTGGATCAGCATACTATGATTTCACTTCCTATGAACCTTACGGTGTGTCTGCTCAAGTTATTCCTTGGAATTTCCCGATGGAGATGACAGCGAGATCTTTGTCTACTGGTTTAACGACGGGGAATGCGTGTGTAATTAAATCTCCAGAACTTACTCCGATAACCCAATATTTCTTTGCCAAAGCCGCAGAAGCGGCAGATTTTCCAGCTGGAACTGTAAATATTATTTGCGGAATAGGCGGAACGGCGGGTGAATATTTATGCTCTCATAAAAATATCAACCAAATAGCTTTTACAGGCTCAGTTAAAACGGGATCTGCTATTGCAACGGCGGCTGCAAAAAATATAGTACCCACTGTATTAGAACTCGGTGGAAAATCAGCAGGGATTGTTTATCAAGACGCTTCGATGACTAACTTGAGAGAAAACATCAGAAAAGGCATTTTCTTCAATGCAGGACAAGTTTGCTCAGCAATGTCACGATTAGTAGTTCATGAGAAAGTTTATGACGAGGTTGTTGGTTTGGCAGAAGACGTTGCAAAGAATATGTCTGTAGGAATAGGTATAGAAAGAGACGAGTTTGCAAATAATATGGGCGCTATGATCTCCTTAAAACAACGAGATAGAGCGGTTTCAATCTGTGATGAAGCTCAAAAGCAAGGAGCAAAAGCTGTAACAGGTGCAAGAAAACTAAATAATAACGGATTTTTCTTAGAACCTACAGTTTTTGCCGATGTTGATCAGAATATGGAAATAGCTCAAACCGAAATATTTGGACCAGTGCTATCGATACTTAAATTTAAAGATGATGACGAAGCCATAAGTATCTCGAACGGAACCGAATATGGTCTTGTAGGCGGTGTATTTACTAAAGACCTTGACAGAGCTATGCATTGTGCACAAAAAGTCAGAGCAGGCCAATTCTTTATAAATGAGTGGTTTGCTGGTGGTGTTGAAACACCGTTTGGGGGATATGGAAAGTCTGGATATGGAAGAGAAAAAGGACGAGAAGCGCTCTTAAATTATGTCCAAACAAAAAATATTGCGATAAAATTAGGCGCTAGTTAAACACTGCTTTAAAATATAAAGTGATTTTACCTGATAATATTCCCTTAAACCCTTTAACAAAAGGTCAACTATGGATATCTCATTATCCCGGCAAGAGAGACATCGGGAATAAGGCTATTCAAGCAGAGATGGATTTATTAGAACTTAAAAAAAGAAAAATAGATATTGTTGCATCACTTTTAGAGAGGAAAGAGTTAGTGTCATTACAGATTACAAACCTCTTCGAACTTATAAAGAAACATAACTTTAGTCACTACTATTTTCCTATCAAAGACAAGTCTGTACCAAAAAATAAAGTACAATTACATCGCTTTCTTGATAATTTGTGCGATGAAATTCAAAAAGATAAAAACATTCTTATACATTGTAATGCTGGACTTGGAAGATCTGGTCTTATTGCCGCTTTATTATGCAAAAAGCTTGGTATAGTAGAGGAGCCTATTTCCTTTATTCGGCAATATCGTCCTGGCGCCATAGAGACAGGAGAACAAGAAAAACTGATATCATCTCTTGATCTAGTATAAAAATTGTTGTTTTTTAATATAATTAAAAAACTAAATGCATAGGAAAAAATATGGGTGATTTCGGTCTCATTTTTGGAGGGTTATTAAACGGGCTTCCCTTTCTTATTAGCCATTTTGTAACGTCACTTATCGTGCTTTTAATTGGTGTAATCATCTATCTATTCATTACGCCAATGAAAGAAATAGCTTTAATAAGACAGAAAAATACTGCCGCCGCTATAAGTTTTTCTGGTGCTTTAATTGGTTTAGCTTTACCACTTGCAAGTTCTCTATCCGCTAGTGGATCCATCTATGAGATCATCGTTTGGGGGTTTGTAGCAATAATTATTCAGCTTTTTTGCTTCAAAGCCGTTGACATCTTAATAAATGATCTTCCAAAGAGAATTGAAAATGGTGAGATTTCTTCGTCTATTCTTTTATTTTCTATAAAAATATCAGTTGCGCTATTAAATAGTGCGGCAATCGCTGGATAAACATGAGATTCATTAGTAATGGATTTTATTTTTTAATTGCAATTATAGCGATACTATGGTCGTTCGCATCCTCATTCGAAAAAGACGGCTCATCAAGGCCTAAATCCAATAGCTTTTCAAACAAAAATATTACATCAATTAAGACAATTGAGTATTCGAACAATATGAATACACCTACAAGTAACAAAAAAAATCTTCGATCTCTTCCAAAATTTACAATTCAATCAGAAAGTAAAATTCGTCGTCAAGGTGGGTCTGGAACAGCATTTTATGTCGGTCAAGATACCTGGGTTACCGCAAGGCATGTTATAAATCAATGCCCAAAAGTTATGATGTCATTTGGAAAAAAACAAATGATTATAAAAGATATATATATCCATCCCAATTCAGATTTGGCAATTTTCAAGAATAAAGAAGATATAGATCTCCCCTATTTTGAAATCAGTAGATATAAAGAAGAAGCTTTTTCTTCAGGATATCCAGCAGGAAATGCTGGTGATTTAGCATTAAATTATCTCGGACACGTAGGATTAGAAAACAAGTCATATGGAGTTTTTGAAAGAGGCCTTGTTTATAGCATCACAGACAGATCACCATTCAGTCTTAACTCAATTGGTGGCCTCAGTGGAGGGCCGGCTTTTTCTAAAGACAATAGATTAAGCGGAATACTAGTCGCTGAAAATGCTAGAAGAGCCCTTGCTATATTAGTAGAAAATAAGTCATTATTCGAGCTTTTAGAAGAAACAAATATGCTTGCAACTTCGATTGAAAGTAACAATAGTGTTAGGTTGATAACTACAAATAAAAATTTTTCATCAAATGGAAAAACTTTGCGAAAACAGGGGGTTATTCGCAAAATTTTCTGTATATTTTAAATCAATTATGGGGGTGACTTAATGATAGAAAAAATAGTAGAAATTAAAGTTTCTGAAAATCAAAAAATGCCTACATTTATTGTGCACCCAAGCGACGATAATATATATCCCGTTGTTATTCTGTTAATGGATGCTCCTGGTATCAGGCAGGAACTTCACGACATGGCATCCAGAATAGCTGCTTGCGGTTACTACGTACTATGCCCTAACCTCTATTATAGAACAGCTAAGCCTTTTGAATGGAATAAACCGAACCTTAATTTTATCGAAGGTTACTCTCCAGAAGCCTCAAGAGAATTGATGTTTAAAAATATGGACAACCTATCTAATGCCCTAGTTTTAGAGGACATAGATCACATGATTGAATTTTGTGAAAATCAAAATAGCGCCAAAAATAGTTCTATTGGATTAGTTGGATATTGTATGAGTGGGCCCTTTGCTTTCTATGCAGCTGGAAAATTACCAGAAAAAGTCGCAGCAGCGGCCTCAATACATGGTGTAAAGTTGGTAACAGAGAGCGAAGACTCCCCCCATCTATCTATTAATAGTGTAAAAGGTGAGCTTTATTTTGGCTGTGCAGAAACAGATAGCTATGCTCCATTAGAAATGATAAATGCTCTGGAAAAACATCTGTCTGCAACTTCAGTTGACTATAAAATTGAGATATTTCCAAAAACTCATCATGGGTTTGCATTTCCAAATAGAGGTCAACTATATAATAGGAGGCATGCCGAAACCCACTGGTTTAGAATACTTGATCTATTTTCTAGAAAGTTAAAATAGGTTTTCTAGATGAACTCCGAACAGATTTTATTAGTGGCAATTTTTTGTTTACTTTTCTCTTTGTTGCTTTGGGGAAAATTTCGTTATGATTTAGTTGCTTTTTCCATTCTCATAATATCTGTAGCTATTGGTGTTGTTCCGTACAATAATGCGTTTGATGGCTTTGCTCACCCGGCAACTATTATCGTTGCATTAGTATTAGTAGTATCAAAAGGCTTGATTAACTCCGGAGCAATTTTTTTTATTGGCCAAAAAATATCAGCATTTGGGAAAAGTCTGTGGGGACATATATCAATTATAGGTTTTATAGGTGCAATTCTCTCGGCTTTCATGAATAACGTTGCAGCGCTTGCGCTCTTAATGCCCATAGATATAAATAAAGCTAGAGCATCTAATTGGGCACCAAGAAAGACACTAATGCCCTTATCTTTCGCAACAATTCTTGGAGGTATGGCTACCCTGATAGGTACGCCTCCAAACATAATAATATCAAGCATTCGCTATGAGCACACCGGTGAACCATTTAAAATGTTTGACTTTTTTCCAGTAGGAGGAATAACCGCAATAATTGGACTTGCATTTGTCGCCTTAATTGGCTGGCGTTTAATACCAAAGACCTCACAAAATGATGACGCAGGGAAAGAATTAATAGAGATAGCCTCGTATGTATCAAATTTAACAGTATCAAGAAATTCACTTATATTAGGAAAAAATCTTCATGAGATTTATGAGGCAGCAGAAAAATGTGATTCTGCAGTACTGGGTATAATAAGAAACTCGATAAGAATAGATAAAGGTAGTCGAAATTTAAAAATAGAGGAAAATGATCAACTTATAATAGATGCAACCCCAGAGTCTTTAGATGAATTTCGATCGACACAAAAACTTGAATTCCCGTTTAAAAAAGATCGGATTTTAGCTGAATCAGATAATTATATTCCTATTGAAGTTGTCGTTACAGACACGTCTCGTTTATTAAATACGTCTGCAATAAAAGTTGGATTGGCTTGGCGAAAAGCTACAGTGTTACTTGGAATTTCAAGAAAAGGACGCCCCATAAGAAAACAAATTCGGAGAACAATAATAAGAGAAGGCGATATGCTTTTGATTCTTGTGCCCAAAGAGAGCTTTAATGAGGTAATTAATTGGATTGGGTGCCTCCCTCTTGCAGAACGAGGCTTAAACATTACGGATACAAGCAAGATGACCGCAGCTCTTAGTATTTTCTTTGTTGGCCTGATAGTCGCAAGCGTTGGCCTACTAAAGTTACCTATTGTTTTGGGCTTAGTGATAATATTATACTGCCTTACTAAAATAGTACCTCCTAGAGATGTTTATTCTAGTGTGGAATGGCCCGTAATTATCCTTTTAGCCTCTGTTATACCTTTAGGAGCTGCTCTTGAGAGTAATGGTACAACAGAAATAATTGTCCAGATTTTAACAAAATATGCGTCATCAATGGAACCATGGTTGATTATCGCAATAATAATGATTATTACCATGACACTATCGGATATCTTAAATAATACTGCTACGACTTTAGTTATTGCACCTATAAGCATCCAATTAGCGCAAACACTAAATTTAAATACAGATACATTTCTTATGGCAGTCGCAGTATCAGCATCATGTGCTTTTCTAACTCCGATTGGACATAAAAATAATACCATAATCTTGGGGCCTGGCGGCTACAGATTTGGGGACTACTGGAGAATGGGTTTAGTTCTCGAAGTCCTTATTATTATAACAAGTATTCCACTACTATTGATATTTTGGCCCATCAATTAAAATAGTAATCTAGTGTAAGCTCGATCAAATCTTGATGCCTATAGGGATATAATTGCTCAGTATTGTTATAGCTATCAAAGGAAATAAATTTGCTACCAATATTGATGCTGTTGCTTAACTCATATACCGCTGATACTGATGAAAAACTCCCATTATCTCCCAAAATATTTGCATGCTGCAATGAAATATCTAAAAGATCGTTATACAATCTCCAATCAAACCTTAAACTATATCCATATTCATTCTGCTTATTTGCTATTTGCGCACCGTGATCATGAATATATGTACTAGCTAATTCAATATTTATGCTCAAATCCCTAAAACCAGAATAATCAGCGCCTAAAGAAAATTCGGATACCTCATTTTTAGACCAAGGGCCTATCAAAGGATTGGAATAAGGAAATCTTTTTCCCTTTTTATGAGAGGTATCGAATTTTAGAACAAAGTCTGAAAACGCAAAATTACCGCTTAAACCTAAGAAAGCTATTCTATCCTGCTGAGTGCTAAGCGTAGTTACATTTCCTGACACAGAGGAACTCAGTGTTGATAACTGCTTATTATTATATTCTCCTAAAGACAAATCCAATTCAAAGCCCGATAAAAGAATTTTATTTCTTAAGGCGTAACTTATATTATGTTGCACGGGAGAAACATCGGTAATTATTGACGCACCTAAAAAAACAGCTTCAGGGTCAAATGCCGTTCCAGATCTTGCAACTTTATTTCTTTTTTCATCCAAAAAGACAATAATCTCTTGCTTTAACGAACCAATATTGTACCCAGCTAGTATAGAGGGAATATTTAATCTTATATCATCCAGATCCTGCAACCCAATTGTAGATAGATCTCTGGGATTAGTAATATCACTTGAAATTAGTAAGTTTGACTCTCCTCTCGCAATTATTTGATTTCCAACTCTTAACCAAAGTCCATCGATTGGATAAAAGTCAATATATAGATCTCTTAACTTAAAATCAGCAGCTGTAGGACCGTAGGAGTACTTAGAACTTTCAAAATACCCCCAGTCCCAATTGACGTCACCAGAAAGCTTGAAGTTAACGACTTCCGCAAATTTTGTATTTAACCCTAAATTAATATTGCTATGTATTGCTTCAATCCCTGGGGCTCTCCTGAAAAAAGGGACAGATGGAGATTCAAGGCCATAGTATAACTTTTGAGAGAAAATTGCATCCCAATCAAAACTTTCACTGGTTTGTTCTTTTTCGCTTGAAATGTCAGAAAATTTTTCTTTAACAACATTCGTTGTAACAAGATCAAGTTCACTTTCTATTTCCTCGAAATCATCTCCACCAAAATCAGATAGGAAACCGTCATCTGATTGTGCATATACTGTCGAATAAAGAAATATGATGAAAACAAATAAATTTACGAGCCTAAACACGTTTATTAATAGCCTCGCTGCATGGCCTCAGATTCAAACAAACTATCATCTAATTTTTTATTAAACGCTATTGTGTCAATAATAAAAATACTTGAATGCTCGCGCTTTTTCTTTTTTGTAGTAGTCATCTGTTGTGTCTTTGCAACCCAGACACCATCAATTTTTTTAATATCCTTTGCTGACCAGAGCTTAACTTTTTTTCCCTTTTTTACAAGTATTCTGCCTTTGACACCAAAGAATATATCTTTTCTAATCCAAGTAAGTGTTTTTAAGTAACCTGTTTCCTTTATTACATCTTTTGACTTTGGTGTAGCCTCAATCACCCAACAATCTGAACCATCGACTTCATCACTATCTTTTACAATTTTGTAAGTATAGTCTTCAATTTCTACTCCATCTAAATCAGCATATGTAAAATCACTACCCATAAAAGAATTGGACCGATCTCCACCAGAAATCCTATTAGTTTTTTGAAGACTTGGCAGATACAACCAGGAGTCATTATCTTTTGACGGATCGTCCCAGTTGTAAGACAAATAGGAGGTATTCTTCACATCGGAAGGACTCAAGAAAAAAGAGATGCTTTTTGTTCCAGTTGAAACTTCTTTTGTAAAACCCTTTAGTTTTCTCTCTCTTTTTCTATTTTTCTTGTCGATCAAAACAAGTGTAGATGTCTGCTCTATAGTTTCTCCTGTATACCTCTGATCAACTTTTTTCATGATTTCGTAAGCGGTCATGGACACAGATACATTTGGGAAAAGTAACGCAAGAAAAAACAAAAAGTATTTTGGAAATATCATATTAAAGTTCATATAATTAATAATCTCAAAGCTTAGGCGATTTTTTCTTCTTTTTCGAATATAAAGAGTAGCGCGGGTATAAACAATAGGCACCCTAACAAAGCCAAAGTAAAAATCACAGTGGTGAGCCATCCAATATCAATCATCGGTACCAAACGTGCAAACAAAAAAGTGCTAAACCCAATAACAAGTGCCAATGACGTGGTGATAATGGCTCTTCCAGACTCTGTCATAGCTCTCTTTATTGAGTGTTCTACAGAACTTCCTTTAGATCTCGCTAACTTATATCTACTGACGACATGAATACAGTCGTCAATCGCAATACCCATTGTCATAGCTCCCACGATTAATGATCCCAAATTCAAATCCTTACCCAACATTGCAAAACATCCACCAGCAAAAACTATGGGAACAACTGCTGGGAACACGGCAATCGCGCCATGTTTAATAGACCAAAAGATAATAAAAAGAACAACACTTATAAAGGTTAATGAAAGCATGAATGATTGGCTAATCCCTTTATCGGTATACTCATTTTGAGCTTGAAACATTACCATTGGACCGGTAGGAGTAACATTCAAGTCTGGAAAATCTTTGTTTATTGTTTGCATCATATCATCCAGAAACTGATTATATTCACTAGCATCCATATTAATTGTCGGTAAAGTTATTCTCGTAAATCGCTCATCAAAATCTTTAATATCTGAAAGGTCATCATCAGGACCTGAGTTTTCGAACAATAACAAAAGCTGGCTAGTCATAGGTTTACTATCCGGTATTTTGTAAAACTCTTTTTTGTTATCTGAAAACGCCTTTCTAATTTGCTTAAGTTGATCCAGATAACCGACTATTTTCCCTGACTTTTCTTGTTTTTCAAGAAAAGCCTCGAGAGCGTCAAGTTTTGTGAGAAAGCTAGGCTCTTTAATCCCCTCTTCTAATTCAGAGTCTAGCATCATATCAATATTTGAAGATCCTTTAAACTCTCTATCAAAATACCTCAAGTCTTCTGATATTTTGAGATCACTTTTAAAAAATTTAAAAATATTCGTATCAACTTTAATGTAGGTTGCGCTAAAAAAGCTTACAGAGATGAATAGCAGTCCCACCACTAAAATACTAAATCTATTTTTGTAGGAAAAATTTGGAAGACTGGTGGTCACACGTGTAAGCCAATCATTATCATAAGCTTTCTTCGTAGCTGGTGAGAGTCTGTTTAAAAACGATAAAGCAGCAGGCAACGAAGTCATTGAGAGAATAAAAATAATCATTGGTAGTATCGTTGCTAGCAACGAAAACTCACGCACAGGGGATAATTTTGTTATATACAGCGCAGCAAATCCAATTGAAGTGGTAAATTGCGTAAAGAATATAGGCTTAAAAAGGTTTTTTATTAATTCTTTAGATGCGTCTAAAGCTGTATGCTTGGAAAGAGTTCTTAAGCTATAAAACTCAGACATAACGTGAACCGTGCACGCCATACCTAACAACATTGTGATAGGAATTAAAGCTTGGTTTACTGGCGTTATATTATAGCCAAGATACGCTTGTAAACCGGTCATCATTGTGACTGCTGTACCAATAACGACCCAGGGAGCCAAAATACCGGTCAAAGATCTAAAAACAATGCCTAAGACAATCATCATTATAGCAGCAACAGTAGGATTTAGCCAAGCGGCATCTGAGTTACTGATTACGGTGAAACGTTCATTTAAAACCGGTTGTCCTCCAAACTTTATATCATATCCCTTTTCCAAATATCCCATCTCATTTATAAAGTTACGTAAATCCGTTACAACTTTAAGCTTGTGATCAAGTCCGTTAACAATATACTCCGTTCTTGCAATTATTCTGGTATGCCTAAAATCTTTGCTTATAAGGGTGTCGAGCGCTAGGTTTTCATCCTGCATGGCAATCCTAGCCGTGTCTAATTGATCTAAATTATCATCTAAATTCTCTATGTCCTCGAAAATATAGTCTGTAGCAACAACCCCACCTTGATTATATGTCCTCTGATATCTGGCTAGACTATCAACCTTCTCAACCACCTCATGTTCTTCTAGCATTGCATGAATTTCTTCAATCATCTTTACAGTTTCAAGATTGAAAAGGTCTTTATCTTTTGGTCTCGCCTCTATACCGACAACTAGAGACTCAGTGCTTCCAAATAGATCTCTCATTTTATCATGAGCTAAAAGCGTTGGATCGCCTTCAAGGAACCACATTTCATTTGAATTATTAACCCCTATAGGGTTTTTAGAGATAGAAAAAACTGACACTAAAATCAGTAAAACTGTTATTATAAGTATGAAAATTCTATTCTTAATTACTAGATTTGACCATGCCTCTATCATAAAACCTTTCCTCCGATGAACGTGAAATAATGCATTGAGTTATTTAATACAAGGCTTACGTTGCGTAAATTTATTATCTATTTAGTATTAATAGAAAAGGGGCTAAAATAATAAATATTGTATAAGAGAATGCCATTGCGTGGATGGAAGATTTCTAAAGGGAAGGTTTATGCAAAATATATTTCTTACTGGAGGAACTGACGGGATTGGACTTTCCGCCGCAAGGTCCTTATTAGCGATGAACCATCGGCTTTTTATTACATATCGAAATAAAAATAAATTAGATGCTGTAAAATATGAACTTAAGTCATTTTGCAACGACAAACAGGTAAGTTTCTTAAGATGTGATTTGTCTGAGCCTGATGATATTAATGAAATTGTGAATGTATTTAGCAAATCTAAGATAAAACTAAATTGTCTGATCAATAACGCAGGAACTATTTTGTTTAAGAAATCGTATAATAGTATGGGAATTGAAAAAGTCTTTGCAACAAACCATCTAGGTCCCTTTTATCTTACAAATAGGCTTCTTGAAAAAAATTTGATACGTGAAGGTGGCAGAATAATTAACGTAGGGAGTAGCGCTCATAAAACCGCAGTTCTCGATTTTAATAATTTAGACAGTAGCAATTCGAAAAGTTGGTACGAACGTTATTCAAGGTCTAAGTTATGTAATTTGTTATTTACATTAAAGTTATCGGAAAATCTTACCGAAAAAAATATATCTGTAAATTGTGTACATCCAGGAATCGTAAATACGAACATAGGTCAAGATCATAAAGGACTTTTACAGTTTATTATTAGGTTAGTTTTAAAATACAGAGGCATATCACCTGAGGAAGGCGCAGACACTCTTGTCTATCTAGCAACGAACGAGACGGTGCAAAAAGTTTCTGGTAAGTATTTCATAAAGAGAAGTGAATCAAACCCCTCAAAAGAGGCTTTAAAATCGGATATTGCAGATCGTTTATGGCAAGAAAGCACTAAATTAATAAATAGATTTTTGTCTTGAAGAACACTTTCAAAATTATTTTGTGTATAATTTTCATATCCTTACCGGCACCTATTTTTCCGCAGAGTACAAAAGTGTATGAATACTGGCTGGATAAGTTTTTGCTACCAAAACTCCAGCAAAAATTTAATAGCCATAAAATTATTAGTGAAATTGAAACGCATCTCAAAGACAACATAGGCTCTGTGATAAAATTAAAAAGGTTACTCAATAAAAACGAGCAGGCTGAGTTTTCTGATCCTGCAAAGTATTTCAATAAAATACTAATTTTACAAAAAACCAAAGTAGGCAAAAAATATAAAAAAAGCCTTCAAAAAATATTAGAAAATATCGAAAATTTATATGAAGTAGATAGACATTTTTTGCTTGCTATATGGGCTAACGAGACATTCTTTGGAAGAGTAAGGCCAAGGCTAGACAGTCTTCAAGTACTATCTCTACTCAGCTTTTCATCATCAAATAGACTAGTTTACTTGAATGAGCTTATTTATCTAATTGATTTTGCTATAGAAAATGAAATAAATATTAAATATTTAAAAGCTTCGAAAGCGGGTGCTCTTGGACAACCTCAGTTCCTACCTTCCACTCTTGTTAAATTCGCTGTAGATTATGATAATGACGGAAATAGAGACATATGGAACAGTCAGCCAGATATATTGGCTTCCATTGCAAACTATTTACATCAGTTTGGATGGGATAATAACTTAGAATGGGGATATGAAGTTCAACTGTCAAACAGCATTAGTTGCTACCTAGAGGGACCAGATCATTCAAGAAGCTTGAGCCAGTGGAAAAGGCTAGGAGCATCTAGATTTAAAGGAGAAGAATTTCCTCAAGATGATCTTAATGAGTCATACAGTTTAATGTTTCCGGCTGGAATACACGGACCTATTTATTTAGTAAGCAAGAACTTTTATACACTTAAAGAATACAATAACTCCGATTTATATGCTTTATCTGTTGGGTTCATTGCAGACAAAATTAAATATAACAGCCACAACTTTTTTAAAAATTGGGAAGCAACCGAAAATTTAACAAAAAATGAAATAATAAGTATACAGGAAAAGCTATCTAGAAAATATTACACGGGTGGCATAGACGGTCTAATCGGGCATAAAACAAGGCGTGCAATAGGCCTGTACCAAAGAGACAATAACCTAAAACAAACTTGTTGGCCACCACTTTGAGTTATAAAAATATTTTAAGAGTTGGAGCAAATACTATAGCCAATTCGAGCCATATCTTCTGCTCTTTTTATTTGCTCAAAGACATTAGAGCTTTCTGAGCTAACATTTCCGAGCAGGGTTCTAGCAGCTACTCCAAAAATAATCGCCGCACTACGAAAAAGAGCGAATGATAAAAATAGAGGCCAATTCGGAATTGAACTTCTACCTGAAAACTTCATATATAGTTCAAGAAATTCTTCTTCAGAGGGTATACCCAGTTGTTTTAGATTTAAGTCTTCAAACCCATATCGGTAGGGGATACAATAATAACCCAGATCAGCTAGGGGGTGGCCCAATGTTGATAATTCCCAATCAAGTACACCAATCACTGTCGAGTTATTTTTATCAATTATCGTATTACCTAATCGGTAGTCACCGTGGGCAATAGCAAATTCATCCTCAATGATAGAATTTTCTTTAAGCCATATACTAAGTAAATCCATTTCTTTAAAGTTGGCCTTTACAGTAATATCTTCTTTTGATCTTTGGAATTGATCAGACCATAATTTTATTTGACGCTGGATGTAGCCTTCTGGTCTTCCAAAAGACTCGAGGCCGATTGATTTGTAATCTACATTGTGCAGTTTGGCTAGCGTCTCTGCTAAAGATACGCAGATGGTGTTTCTTTCATTTTTTGAGAATCCATTTATTTCCGGAGTTGTAATTATTCTTCCGTCTATGTAGTCCATCATAAAAAATTCAGTACCTATCACACTCGGGTTATCACAAAAACCAAGCATCTTAGGCACAGGGAAATCTATTTTTCCAAGAGCGTTCATTACTTTAAATTCTCTGTCAACCGCATGTGCCTTTGGCAACAGCTTTCCTGGAGGTTTTTTCCTTAAGACATATTTATTGTTTTCACTCTCAAGAAAAAAAGTTGGGTTAGACATTCCTCCTTGAAACTGCTTTACCTTTAATCCTGTGCTCTCTATCTCATTGGACTCCATCCATGTCACTAGATTATCGGTGTTGAATTTATGTTTTTCCAAAGGAGCTATTAATTCTTGATCATTTCTGCTCATTTTTCTCTTTCCAATATGTAAAACCTAATTTACCAGGAATCTATATACCTGTTTTTTGAGACTTTTTCAGAACTATTAATAGGACTTTCTACTACCATAGATATCCAATCACGAGATTCTATAGGGTCTAGAACTGTATCAAATTCTAACAAGCTTGCGGCATTAATTGCCTTTCCTTTTTCATAAAGGTCATCAACTAATTTTTTAAAAAGCTTTTCTTTCTTCTCTACGTCACTTTCTGCTTCTAGCTCTTTTCTGTACCCTAACTTAACAGCACCTTCCAAACCCATAGCTCCAATCTCAGCGGTTGGCCAACCCACAACAAATTGTGGTGCCATAAAACTGCCACCAGCCATTGCTTGTGCTCCAAGGCCATAAGCTTTTCTTAAGACAATGGTCATCATTGGTACCGTTACATTAGCTCCCGCTAGAAATAAGCGACAACAGTGGCGTACAAGGCCAGTCTCTTCAATTTCTGGGCCCACCATCATGCCGGGAGTATCACAAAGACTTAATATCGGAATATTATAATTTTCACATAATTTAATAAATCTGGAAGCCTTATCCGCTCCATCGCTGTCTATCGCCCCAGCCAAAAATAGTGGATTATTTGCAATTAATCCCAACGGCTTACCTTTAACTCTGATAAAGCCTGTGAACATACCCTTTGCAAAACCAGCCTTTATTTCCAATACAGAGCCTATATCAGCAATATTATCAATAACCTCCCGAATATCATAAACCTCCAACCTATTTTCAGGAATAACGTACCTTAAATTTTCTACTTCAGGAGCTTCCCAAGAGCCTAGGTTTCCCTGAAAATAGGATAAATATTTTTTTGCTATTACAATAGCATCATCCTCGTTATCAACTAAAATATCAATAACACCATTGGGATATTGAACGCTTGTTGGACCAACCTCTTCGGGTTTATACACTCCTAACCCTCCTCCCTCAATCATTGCTGGGCCACCCATACCCAGATTAAGATCTCTTGTGCCGATTATTACATCACAGCAACCCAATAAAGCAGCATTACCCGCAAAAAGCCTACCTGAACCAATTCCAACTAATGGCACTTCTCCAGAAAGACGCGCAAAATCATGAAAAGAAGGAATGTTCAAACCAGCGATATTTTGATCTCCCGCATCAACATCTCCTGGTCTCCCTCCTCCCCCTTCACAGAAAAATATCAAAGGAACTGTTAAACCTCTAATAACATCAATCATTCTATCTAGCTTCTTATGATTATTTATACCCTGTGTTCCTGCTAGAACCATATAGTCGTAGTGCATAATTGCAGTCTTAGTTTGTTCTTTGGCAAACAAATCCGAGTTTACATAGCTCAAACCTGTTATTAATCCATCTGCGGGAGTATTTTTTATCAGATCATCAAGCGATCTTCTCGATCGTTGTGCCGCATAAACCAGATCCCCGTACTCAAAAAAGTCATTATTGCCAATTAAAGACTTTATATTCTCTCTAGCAGTTCTTTTCCCAATTTTTTTTCTTTTTTTAACTGCTATGGGCCTACTTTTATCTAATGTAAGCTTCCTTCTTTCCATAAGATTTTCAAGATCTCCTCTCATTTTTTTTGACTTTTTTGACTTGCCTTTCGTCAACTTTTTTTGGCTACTTTCTTTTTCAGGAATGAATTCAAAAAGAGGTGATCCTGTTGAAACAGTATCTCCAATATCAACAAAAAAGTTTGATACGAAGCCATTTGCGTTGGCTTTAATAGGATGATGCATTTTCATAGATTCCTGAACTAGGACAGTATCTCCTTGCTTAATCTTTTTATTTGGCAATACCTTTATGTCTATTACTGTACCAACAAGCTCAGATTGAATTGTGTTCTCTGTTAAAGCGCTATCTATTAGAGGCCTGTTAGGAATTTCATTTTTATTATTCTCTTTAACGCCTATTTCGGTATCTCTATTCAGTTTTTGAAGATAAACTTCGATATTATTATCTATTGTAGAAATATTTACTGATCCGTTTTGAGGGACTTCTTGTCGCAATATCTCGATAATTAAATTTTTATTTGTCTCTACCCCTGAAACATTAGACATTCTTAAAGTAAAATCTAGCTTTCTTACAGCTTCACCCAAACCAAATTCGCTAGTAGCAATAACTTTAGCAAGCAATGAGTCGTAAAGACCATTATTTAAATAGCCAACTTTTCCTGCACCATCAATCCGTATTCCAGGACCGGAAACAATATCATACTCTTTTATAGTTCCGGTTGTTGAAACAAGTTGGTTTTTTTTATCATAGCTTTCCATATTAAGCCTAGCCTGTATTGAAGCACGCTTTCCTAATACAATTCCCGCTTTAATATTCTGATCCTTAAGAGATTTTCCATTGAAAACGCTGATCTGAGATCGTATGAGATCAATTCCAGTAAGTTCTTCTGTAATAGTATGCTCTACCTGCACCCTTGGATTAACTTCCATGAAATAGATTTTTTCATTTTTATCGACCAAAAATTCAACTGTGCCCAAACCTTTGTAAGCAACACTTTCGCACAAACTAATTGCATAATTATATAGCTTATCTTTAGCTTGGCTTGAAAGATTTGGTGCGGGACAAAATTCGATAAATTTTTGAAAACTTCTTTGAAAGGAACAATCTCTTTCGAAAAGATGGATACACGATTGTCCATCACCCAAAATTTGAACCTCAATATGTCTAGCCTCTTCAATTACCTCCTCTGCAAAAATCAAATTAGAGCCAGAAAATGACTTTGCTTCTTCTTTTACTAAAGATAATACTTCAGAAAAATCATCTTTTTTATGAATTATTCTTGAGCCTCTTCCCCCGCCACCAAAATTTGCTTTTAAGATTATTTTATTTTTTTTTATCTCATTAAAAAAACTCAGGATATCTGATTTTTTTTGTATTGGCCCCGATGAAATGCATACAGGTATCCCTAATTTTTGAGCTAATTTTTTTGCTTTTTCTTTATTACCAAAATTTTTTAATGTTTTTTCATTTGGGCCTATAAAAATGATGTCATTCTTCGCACAACTAGCGGCAAATGCATGGTTTTCACTCAAGAACCCATATCCCGGATGCACAGCCTTAATTTTTTTACTTTTTGCAAGAGATATGATCTCATCAATATTTAGGTATGCAGAAGGTCCTGTACCGTTTAATTCAAATACTTCAGAGCAATACGAAAGATGTGCACTTGAACTATCATCTTTACTATAAATCCCATAAGCGTTTATCCCCATCTCGTTCAAGGTCTTAGAAATCCTAATTGCTATTTCGCCTCTATTAGCAATTAAAACTGAATTTATAATAGTCATAGAACACTCTTTAAAAGATACATTGTTATATCATTTGTATATAGTAACTGTTTTTGTTGGCAATTCGTTTGCCACATCATCGGGAACAAAAAAATCTCTAATTAGTTCATTATCTGAAATACGATATTTTTCAAAATCAGTTTCGCCCGCGTTTCTCAAAACAACCTCATCAATGAAAAAATTACCTGTACAAGATTTTGGATCTTTACTTAAAATTTCATATGCTGCATCGGCCATTATACTAACATCTCGACTACTTTTTGCAGTATTTTCTCCACCCAGAACATTTCTTACAGCTGCTGTATCAATAGCAGTTAAAGGCCAGAGTGAGTTTACTCCAATGCTGAATTTTTTGAACTCTCGTGCATGCCCAAGTGTTAGCAAACTCATACCCATTTTAGAAATCGTATAGGCAACATGTGGTGCAAACCACTTATCATCTAGATCCAGAGGAGGAGAAAAAGTTAATATGTGTGCATGATCACTTTTCCTTAGATAAGGCAAACACGTTTTTGATACTAAAAAAGTTCCTCTAGTATTGATGTCTTGCATCAGGTCATATTTCTTCATATCAACGGATCCGGTTGGGAAAGGAACTATAGCACTGGCGTTATTTATACAAATGTCAATTCCTCCAAATTGCTTCACGCCTTTCTCCACTGTGGCGACGACATTATCTTCGAAGCGAATATCACACTCTAAAGGAAGGCAATTGCCACCTAATTCTTCGATCTCTTTTGCAGCAGTAAAAATTGTTCCAGGTAGTTTTGGATGAGGTTCTGTTGTTTTTGCAGCTATAATTATGTTGGCACCGTCAATCGCCAATTTTTTTACCACTTCTAGCCCTATGCCCCTACTTCCTCCGGTTATAAAAACAGTTTTCTCCTTAAAGTTCATTTTATCCCTCACTTGATCTAATAATTGAAGTAGAATGTATAAGTGTAGCTGCTAACTCGCCATCAGCACTAAAAATATTTCCTTCAATATTAATAACTCTTTTGCCAATTTTTTTAAATTTAGTCTCGATTTTATTTTCACCAAGCAATACTGGTTTATGGAATAACACGTGATGGTTTGTACTGCTTACTTTTTTAATATTTTCTTGGCTTCGCAAAATACTAACAAAAGTTGCTTCATCCATCGCAGCAGAAATCATTCCTCCTTGTACTCCACCATAAATATTTTTTGAAGCTTGAGGAAAAATTACTGAAAAAACATACATCTCTTTAGTCTCTTTTATTAATTTAAGACTAAAGAACTCAGCAGCGTTACTTTCTTCATTTTGCAGTGTTTCAATCATTTGCTAGAAGCTCTTGTCTTAATCAAAAAATAAGTGTATTCCGCTATAGATATTCCTACAACATTTTCTTTAATCTACTGGAGACCAACTCTGAAAATTTCAAATACTTTCTTTTGCTTTATTATTGCTGGAATGATCTCATTTGTTGCTCTTTCAATAGATACCTTACTCCCTGCATATACAGAAATTAAAAATAAATTTCTAATTAGTGACCATCAATTGCATTGGGTTATAACAGCTTTATTTTTTGGCTTTTCATTAGGCCAGATCCTATTTGGACCTGTCTCAGACCGTATAGGCAGGAAAAACTCAGTTCTACTAGGAGTAAGCATTTACTGGCTTGGGTGTTTTATTTGTCTTTTTAGTAATTCATATATGATATTTGTGTTGGGGCGATTTATTCAAGGTTTTGGTATCGGTGGACCTAGAGTTGTTTCACAGGCCATATGCCGAGATTTATTCAGTGGGAATAGGTTGGCAAGCATCAACTCATTTATTATGAGTATTTTTATCTTAGTTCCTATTGTTGCACCGCTATTGGGCCAAGGCATTCTATTTTTCTTTTATTGGAAATATATCATAGTGTTTTTTATCTTGTTTTCTTTAATAACAACATGCTTTCTTTTACTTAATGTTGAAGAAACCTTGCAGGAAAAGAAACGAATAAGTTTTTTGGCTATTGTAAAGCACTTTAAAGAGGTTTTGAGTAATTTAACTTCAATGATTTACATAGCATGTTTAGGTCTTCTTCTGGGAGGCTTACTCACTTTCATAAACATTTGCCAACCGCTCTATTTTAATTATTTTGACGTTGGATCTAGGTTTCCCTTATATTTCGCACTGATAGCTTCCATGCTAGGTTTATCGTCATATTTAAACTCAAGATATGTTGGGCAATTTGGTGCGGTTAAACTTGCTAAAATTTTTTCGTTACTATTGATGATCTGGACGTCAATCAATCTTTTGTACCAAATCAATTACTTCTCTTTTAACTTGGCATGGTTCTCTATATTTATAATGATAAGTTTTTCTTTCTTCGGATTTATTTTTGGAAATTTAAATGCTCTAGCTATAAATCCTTTCGGACATATTGCCGGATACGCATCATCTGTTATTGGAGCACTATCTACGTTTATAGCGCTGGTAGTTAGCGGCTCAGCATCAACATTTTTTGATGGAACTCCAATTGTGGTTATCTTCACACTTTCTGTATGCTCTATTTCAACCTTTTTTCTCTTGTTTACACAAAAACTTTTCGAAAAAAAATAAATAAAGGCTAACCAAAGCGTATAAGAAATATTTCATTTAACTTTATTTTTATTTCTTCTACAGCGCTCACTACAATAGAGAACTTGCTCCCAGTCTTTCTTCCATTTTTTTCGCCAGGTAAAAGGTTTTTTGCAAACTTTACAAACTTTCTCATCCTTCATAGGTATTATTCTCAATAAATAAATTTGCCTTCTCAAATATATGGAGTTTTCTTTCTGAAGACATTCTTTCTAACGTTTTATGAATAAATGATAATCTTGGATTCGATTTATAAAAGTCAATATGCTTTTCGATAAAACGCCAGTATAAACCGTCTAAAGTATCACACCAATCGCCCCTTTTATAATTACTCATTTTTAAAATGTAGTTGGACCCACATGTATAAGGTTTAGTCGACATCAAACCACCATCTGAGTAAGTAGCCATTCCAAACACATTTGGCACCATTACCCAATCAGACGAGTCAACATACATTTCCATGAACCAGTTATAGATGTATTTTGGATTTATTTCGCAGAGGTTCATTATGTTACTGATTACCATTAGGCGTGGTATATGATGATTATAACCATCTCTTATTGCTTTATTAATAGAGTCATCTAAAGGCAGAATTCCTGTTGTTCCCTCATACCAACTAGGGGCTAACGATCTGCTGTGTTTAAAAAAGTTTGATCTAGCTTGAACATCTCCTTTTTCCTGATAAATCCCTCTAATAAACTCTCTCCAACCAATTATTTGTCTCAAAAAACCTTCAACCGAGTTGAGCGGAAGCTGATGTTTTTCATATACTTCTAAAGTTTTTTCTACTATTTCATCAGGAGTGATTAATCCAATATTGAGTAACAAACTCAAACAACTATGAAAGAGGAAGTTTTTACCCTCAACTAAAGCATCTTCATACACTCCAAAACAATTTAATCTTTCCTCTAAAAACTTTTCAAGTTGAATGGAGACATCTTTTCTTTGAACAGGAAACCAAATCTCATTAAGTTCTCCTGGATGATTAGAAAAATGCTGTTTTATTAACTTAGAGACACTTTCATGATAGGCAGAGATTTTGTATTTGGGGAGCGTAGGAATTACCGTACTTGGTGGAATTTTTTTTCTATTTTCAGCATCATATGACCACTTACCACCTACTGGTTTTTGATCATTATCCAGTAATATATCAAATTTTTTTCTTCCAAATATATAAAAAGAATTCATCCTAAACTGTTTCAATCCTTTATGAAAATCAGAAAAATCCTTTCTCGAAAACATAAACATAGGTGAGTCGATGATAGAATATGTAATGCCCGCATTAGCAAGTACTTTAAGAAAGGGCAACTCGAAAGACTTATCCTCTATCTCAAATAGATTTAAATTAGCTACCTTTTTCTCACTCAAAAAAGAACAAAGCAATTCTGTATATGTCTGGTTTTCATCCCTTTCACTTAATTTAAAATAATGAACGTTGATACCAGCTGTCCTCAGTTCATCAGCATATTCTCTCATGCAGCATAGAAAAAAATAGATCTTTAACTTATGGTGCTTCACATATGTGCACAGACCAAAGTCTTCGGCCATAAATACATCGGTGCAGCCTTTTTCCTTCAATAATTTTGGATGAAAAAGCTGATTACCTAAAATCACAAATAAATTCTTCATATAGCAGACATAGTCTGTTAATGATTATTTTAAAGTTTTTCTTAATCGTTTCTTGAGTGGATTATGATAAGCAGAAAGTTTCGTATTTTTTTCACTAAAATCAATTAATGATAAACAAAATCAATATATTAGATAATAAATCTAAAGGCATAGTACTTGCCGTTTTCGGCGTACTCTTATTAACACCAGATACTCTTTTTATGAGATTATCAGAACTTGAAAAATGGCAATTAGGAGGATGGAGAGGTGTGCTTATGGGTGCTACCCTCTTTTTTATCTGGATTTTTTCAAGAAAATCGGGACACAAAAGTGAGTTTCTAACAACATTTTCTATTCCTGGACTGCTAATTGTTGGAGCGATGGCCGTTAATTCAGTAAGTTTTACTCTTGGTGTAAGTGAAACTTCTGTCATTGTTGTTTTGACTGCGCTAGCAACGATGCCCCTTTTAACAGCCTTGTTATCAGTTTTCTTTTTGAATGAGCAACAAAACCTAATTTCATGGTTAATATTGATTTTTGCTGTATGTGGCATTTCTCTTGCCGTTAGTGGATCAGATACTGCTGAAAATGCACCTGATGGCTCAGTAATTCTAGGTGCTTCATATGGATTAATTTCTGCTTTGGGTATTTCTTTCACGTTTACGATGGTCAGAAAATATCCAAATTTATCTGTCATGCCTGCAACGTCTATAGGGTGTATTATAAGTGGTGTCTTTTGTTTTTACCTATCAAACGAACCGAATTTAAACTTCTCGGCACCCTTCAGTGTTATAGCGATGGGGATAATCATTTTACCATTTTCCTTCGCTTTATTACTCATAGCGCCAAAATATACTAGAGCTTCTACCGTTAGCTTAATTATGCTCCTAGAGTTGGTATTGGGATCATTTTGGGTATGGCTCGTGATAGATGAGCAGCCATCTCTTCAGATGATTATAGGTGCTCTAATTGTAACGATTTCCATCATTGCTTATATAAAAATATCAGACATACAAAAATAGTTAATAGGTAACCACAGATCTTATAGATTTTCCCTCATGCAATAGATCAAAGCCCTCGTTAATTCTTTCAAAGTCAATAACGTGCGTAATCATTGGATCAATCTCAATTTTTCCATCCATATACCAATCAACTATTTTCGGTACATCTGTTCGGCCTCTTGCCCCGCCGAATGCTGACCCTCTCCAACTTCTGCCAGTAACTAATTGGAACGGTCTCGTACTTATTTCCTCTCCAGAGCCTGCAACACCAATTATTATGCTTTCTCCCCAACCTTTATGTGCACATTCAAGTGCTGTTCTCATAATATTAACGTTACCAATACACTCAAATGAGTAATCGGCACCTCCTTTGGTCAGATCGACTAGGTACGAGACTAAATCACCCTTTACTTCGGAAGGATTGACAAAGTGTGTCATTCCAAAACGTTTTCCCCACTCCTCTTTAGAAGCATTTATATCCACACCAACTATCATCTCGGCGCCGATCATTTTCAGACCCTGGATGACATTTAGCCCGATACCTCCTAGACCGAACACCACCGCTCTACATCCAGCTTCAGCTTTCGCAGTATTAATTACGGCACCAATTCCAGTAGTAACTCCACACCCTACGTAACAAACTTTCTCAAAAGGGGCGCTTTTAGAAATTTTAGCAACCGCAATATCGGGCATAACTGAAAATTGAGAAAAAGTAGAGGTGCCCATATAATGAAAGATAGGCTTACCTTTATAACTAAAGCGGCTTGTTCCGTCAGGCATTAATCCCTGACCTTGGGTGGTCCGTATTGCCTGACAAAGATTTGTTTTAGGATTAAGGCAATATTCACATTCTCTACATTCGGGGGTATACAAGGGAATGACGTGATCACCAACAGATACAGAGGTAACATTTTTTCCAACATCAACAACAACACCAGCTCCTTCATGCCCTAATACAGATGGAAATATTCCTTCAGGATCTGCTCCAGATAAAGTGTAAGCATCTGTATGGCAAATGCCAGACGCCTTTATCTCTACGAGAACCTCACCCTCTTTTGGACCCTCTAAATCTAATTCTACTATTTCTAAAGGCTTAGAAGCTTCAAATGCAACGGCGGCTTTAGTTTTCATCACCTTCTCCTTTTTAAGTTAAAAAGATATCTCTTATTTTAATCCAGCTATTTTCAAGCCTTCGAGTAGAGTATCTTTTATTATAGTTGGTGCAACCTTTTCATAATCCTCTAATGTTTTAATCTCAGGTCGTTCTTTAAGAAAAGAGTTTAGATTTTCCTTAGCAGAATCTAAGTCATTCATTTTTCCATACACCGCAGCCTTCCAGCCAAAGTATCTGGAATGTGGACTTCGCTCATGAGCCGTGTTCAGCCATGTTATTGCATTTTCCCAGTCTTTGAGAGCTATATACAAAAGAGGGAAAAAACCTTCATAATTTCTTTTGGATTGAGGATCTAGCTCGATTGCTTTGTTAACATAGGACAAGGCTTCTTCATTTCTTCCAAAATTTGTTAGGGCTTGACCGTAGGAAAAATTCGAGCGTGGATGGCTTGGATTCAATTCTAATGCTTTCTCAGCTGTCTCAAGCCTTTTATTCAAATCTTTTTTAATACTATAAGACATGCTTAATGATGACATAGCGTCGGGGTTTTCAGGATCGGTATCGACTGCTTTTTGCGCCATTTGATGAAAGAGCCTAGTGTTTTCTTCACGACTATCTTGGTGCTCGTGACTATAAATTTTTCCCTGAAGCACGTTACAATACAGAACGTATGCGTCACAAAAATTTGCATCAAGCTCTATTGCTCTCTTACAGTGTTCAATAACTTTATCACCTAATGTTGTTCCAACAAAATCTTGAGTATTATAAATGTTAAGACCTTGAAGATACTCATCCCAAGCACCAAAGTTTTTCTTCCCTTTAGTGGTTAGCTTTACCTGCTCCTGATCCTTTAAAGCAGGAGAAATTAGTGCGGCTACATCTCGTGATACTTCATCTTGAACTTCAAAAATGTCTTCAAGCGACCTATCCCATCTTTTTGACCAAATTTGTTTATCATCATCTGCTGAAGTTAACTGTGCAGTAATTCGAACTTTATTTCCGGCTTTTCTAACACTCCCTTCAACTAAATACCTCGCTCCCAGTGCTTTCGATATTACATCAGATTTCTCATTGGAGTTTTTAAAAGAAAAACTAGAATTCCGCGAGATAACGGGAAATGTTTTCCACAATGAAAGGTTGGCAATTATATCCTCTGTAATTCCATCTGCGAAATACTCCTGCTCTTCATCATTACTCAAATTTTTAAATGGAAGAACGGCAATAGCTGGGGGTTTGCCGCCATCATCTACATCATCAAGTTTCTCTTCTTTTTTTGCCTCTCTTTTTTCTAGATTATTAAGCGCTAAATCGAACGCATGAACATCTGTATTTTTTACTCGTTGCTCACCAATATCATTGAACAAAAACTCAGTCTTTTGATTCACAAAATCATGTATGCTTTTTGATAAACATACCCCACCAGGTTGCGAAAGTGCCTCTAAACGCGCAGCAACATTTACTCCGTCCCCATAAAGATTATCGCCTTCTACTATAACATCACCCATATTTATACCAATTCGAAAATGCATTTCGCTATCTTCAGATACACTAGAATTTCGTTCAGAAATTAACTTTTGAAATTCAGATGCACAAACCACTGCAGAAACTGCACTTTGAAATTCTGCAAGGACCGAGTCTCCGGCTGTATTAAAAATTCGGCCTCCATGCTCTTTAAACAAATTATCTAGTATTTCCCTACATGAACGAAAACTTTTAAGAGTTTGGTCTTCATTCTTCTCCATAAGCTTACTGAAACCAACAACATCTGTTACGAAAATAACAGCAATTTTTCTATCAATTTTATTTTCATTCATTTTTTTAACCAAAATAAGTAAGATTAAAGCTTACTACAAATATAGAAAAACCCAAGAGGATTAACAACAATCCAAACGCAACCTCCACAAAAAATATTTTATCCTTATAAAATTTAAGCAAGCTTTTTAGAGTTACTAGAAAAACAATGATAACGTAGACACTTACATCAATAAACCCTGCGATAATTGCCATAAATATGTGAATAGAAAAATTTTGCTCGGGAGACAAAAACTGACTAAATAAAGAAGAGAAAAAAGCCAGTATTTTTGGATTCAGAATTGCGATACCAAAACCATCTCTAAAATGATTTAATGTAATGCCTGATGACGATGTTTTATATTCCCCAAAATTTGATAAGTCTTTTTTTGATAGCCCTTCCCGGAGTATTTGAAAGCCTATCCACAACAAGAATAATGCTCCTAAAATTTGGACAAACGAAAATATCTTTGGAGAATTAATTAATATAAAACTTAAGCCGATCGCTGAGACAAGTGCATATATAAAAATGCCTAAGCCATGGCCTACTGCGGCGTAAATGCCTGCGCTTCTACCATCAGCAACTGCGTGACGTAAAATCACTATCAAGCTAGGCCCTGGAGAAGAAGCACCCATAAGGCAGATTAAAATAAGATATAACCAGCTTTCAATATTCAACTTTTTTTCCTATTTTTTTATTAAGAGCAACCCTATAGGACTTCAAAAACCATTCAATAAATAAATCTTTATCTTCTAAAATTTCAGAGGGAATTGCCCAATTTGACAGGGATATATCTTTCCCATTTTTCTTGTATGTAAATGGTTTTGAAAAAGCAGACTTATAATCATTTATATTTGACTGATCAACTTTCATGAAAATTTCTGAACGCAGGATCAGTGCAACAGCCAGCTCATTTTTAAATAGTCCAAACCCACCAAACATTCTTTTAAATGAAATGCCTTCTTCGTCATCTAAAAGATCCAAAATATGTTCGAGAGTTTTCTGGTTTGACATCTAAAGTTTAATAAATAGTTTTTATAAAGTTTTCTTATTGTCTTTTGATTTGTAAAAAATAAAGATCCCAGCAAGGATAATAAGAGATCCTCCAAAAAGTGTACTAAATTTAGGTATCTCATCAAAAAAAATAAACCCCATGACACTAGCCCATAGTAAGGCGGTATATCTAAATGGAGAAACAAATGTTACTTCACCATATCTCATGGCAGAAACTGAGGCTATATAACCTATAGAAACAAATATAGCTGTATAAACTATAAATAAAGAATTATCTACTTTTCCAAAAAGATCGGTGTCTTCACTTAATAAAAAGCTAACCACGGTCAGCATTAGTGCACTATAAAAAGCTACTACATTTGATGGTATATTTTTATTCAATCTTACAGTTAATAGATCACGTGCTGACAAACAAAAAACCGCAACTAATGCATGAATTGTAAAGAAGTTAAAATCCGATGCTCCCGGGCGAATAATTATAACTGCACCAAAACATCCAACCAAGACAGCAATCCATTCGTATGTCTTTGGTGATTGGCGTAAAAAAATGAATGATCCCAAAAGAACTATTAGAGGAATTAATTGAAGAATAGCATTAGCATTGGCTACATTCATGTTGAATAGAGCTGCCAGAAACGCATACGTCATGATAACTTCTAAAGTCGATCTAATTGTTATTACAATTCGGTCTCTCCATTCTTTAATAAAAAAGGATGCCTCACTCATATAACAGTAAGAAAAAAGAAAAAAGGTTACTAGCAGTCCTCTTAAATAGGTTATTTGAAACATTGAGATTTCCGATGAAAGAAATTTCATGAAAATATCACTCATTACATAGCAAGCTGCCGCGAGAGAGATTAAAAATGCTCCCTTAGTGTTTTCACTTATCAACTACAAACAACCTTTCAATTAATAAAGAAGCGGTGTAAGTCCTAAAACTAAAAGTTAGAATGTAGAGTTCACGCAGGAATTACCTTTCCATCATAGGCAAAACAATACCCATTGTCATCCACAGAAAGGTTTTCAACAACATTCATCATCATCTTAACAGACTCATCCGGCGAAATGGTTTCAGTAGTATTTTGAAATTTTTCTGTAAAACTTGTTTTAACTGTACCCGGATGAAGACCCACACAAATAGCATTTTTATTTCTCCTATTTATCTCGATAGAAGAAGTCTTAATGATTTGATTTAGAGCAGCTTTAGATGACCTATAGGAAATCCAACCTCCAAGTCTATTATCCGTTATGGAACCCACTCTGGCAGATAGATTAACGAATACACTAAATTTTGTCTTATCCAATTTTTTAGAAAAATTTTTTAATAATAAAGCGGGCCCTATTGCATTAATCGTCATCATATCAATCATTAATTTTTGTTTAACCACATTAATCGTTTTCTCAGGCCCCTCTTCAGTAGTTTGCAAAACCCCTGTTGCATTGATAATCAAATTGAATGAACCTTCTATTGATTCAGAAAGTTTAAATATTTTTTCTTCATCTGAAATCTCAAACCCATCAAAGGATCGGCTTATCTTTACCACATTTTCTGAACCGAGCTTACTCTCCAAGAACCTGCTAAACGCTTGACCTATACCACCACTAGCACCAAACACCAAAGCCCTTCCACTATATTCATACATGACTATCTAACTAAGCCCCTAATTCGGCCTTTATTTTGTTAGCCTGCCACGATAAAATCGACATGTCTTTTACCATTTGACCAGGTCTATCCATGGGTTTGCCTTCATATCTAGGTATAACATGAAAATGCAAGTGAAAGACCTCTTGACCTCCATCAGCCTCACTAAATTGCTGTATAGTTATACCCGTTGCATTCATTGCTTTCTTGGATGTAATCGCAAGCTTTTTCACCACTTTAATAACTGCACATAGACTTTCATTATCAATATCCAGAATATTCCGAACACTCGCCTTAGGTATAACAAGAAAATGACCTGGCGACCTGGGCATTATATCCATAAAAGCCAAAACCTTTTCGTCCTCATAAATTTTTTCAGCAGGCAATTCACCCCTGATAATTTTTGCAAAAATATTTTGTTCGTCATAGTTCATCTCAAAATCCTTTTTTAAAAAATTGAACTTTCTACTAACCTTTTTGTGTATTCGTTTTTTGAATACCTTAATAGTCTTGCCGGAGTTCCCTCGTCCACAATCATACCATCTTTCATTACAACCATTCTATGAGAAATAGTTGAAACTAACTCTAAATCGTGACTTATAAATAAATAAGATAAATTAAGGTCTTTTTGCAAATCAATTAACAACTTAATTAATTGTTTTTGAATAGCCGCATCCAATGATGAAGTTGGCTCGTCTAAAATTAGGAGCTTCGGTTCCATAATTATCGCTCTTGCAATTGCGATACGCTGTCGTTGTCCACCAGAAAACTCATGGGGATACCTTTCTAGAGTATCTTTGTCAAGGTCTACTCTACTCAGAGCTAATAGTATTTTTTCTTCTACCTGTTCTTTAGAAAATATACGATGTGAAATAATACCTTCACCGATTATATCACGAATCGAAAGTCTTGGTGAGAGTGAAGAAAAAGGGTCTTGGAAAACAATTTGAACATTACGTCTGTAATTTTTAAGTCTTTCCTTTTTTCTGAGACGAGGTTCAGGAAGATGCAATTTTATATCTCCTTGATAATCTACCAACTTAAGTATTGATAGAGCTAAGCTTGTTTTACCACTACCGCTTTCGCCTACAACTCCAAGTGTCTCGCCCAATTTAATATTTAAAAAAACTTTATTTAAGGCACAAAAGTCTTTAGACGAGCTTCTAAATAAGCTTCTAGGGCCTTTATACTTAACTGACAAGTTTTCAGCTGATAATAAAATCTTTGAAGTGTTTAATCTTGATTTTATAATTTTAATCTTAGGCTCGACTAAGTCTTTTGTGTATGCGTGAGTTGGTTTTTTAAAAACATCTTCGGTTTTACCACTTTCAATTATTTCCCCTTCTTTCATAATATATAAACGATCAGCCAAATTTTTAACAATCTTTAAATTGTGCGTTATGAATAATATTGAAAGATCATAGGAGGCTCTTAAGGAGTGTAACAAATCAAGGATCTCTTTTTGGATAGTTACATCTAAAGCGGTAGTAGGCTCATCTGCAATTAGAAGCTTTGGTTTATTTGAAAGCGCCATTGCAATCATCACTCTTTGACGTTGGCCACCTGATAATTGATGTGGATAATGATTAAAGCGTCTCTCTGGGTCATCAAGTTTAACATCTTTCAATAAAGCTATAACTTTATCCTTAAGATCTGCGTTTGGAATGTGTGCATGTGTTGTTATACACTCACCAATTTGTTTGCCGATAGTGTGAAGAGGATTCAGAGATACTAAAGGCTCTTGAAAAATAAAGCCTATTTCCTTTCCACGAAACATTTTTAAAGAATTATGATCTGCCAAATCATAGTTCAGATTTAGCCACTTTCCTGTACCTGAGGCTTTGATAGCAGAGGGTAACAAACCAACAGTAGAAAGTGCGGATAAAGACTTTCCAGAGCCAGACTCTCCTATTAACGCAACAAATTCTCCTCTATGGATATTAATATTTATGTTAGAAACTAACTTTTTAGTATCACCCTTAAACCCATTTAAATAAATAGATAAGTTCTCTAAGCTTAATAGATGAGTTCTCATACATAAGTCTTTCTTGGATCAAAAGCATCTCTTATGCCTTCAAAAATAAAAACGAGGAGCGCCAGCATTATAGAAAATACAAAAAACGCACTTAAGCCCAACCAAGGTGCCTGAAGATTTTGCTTTGCTTGCATAGTAAGTTCACCAAGCGATGGGTACGAAGCGGGCAAACCGAAGCCTAAAAAGTCAAGTGCTGCTAACGATCCTATAGATCCTGTTAGTATAAACGGCACTAAAGTGAGCGTTGCAACCATCGCATTGGGCAATAAATGCTTAAAAATAATTGAACCCGTTGATACACCTAGAGCCTTCGCCGCCATTACGTACTCAAAGTTTCTAGCTCTTAAAAATTCAGCTCGGACGACACCTACCAACGCCGTCCAGCTAAATAAAGTTATCAATAGCATTAATATCAAAAAGTCTATTCTCAAAAAAGCTGATAAAATAATTATCACGTAAAGAGAGGGTACAGAATTCCATATTTCTATAAAACGCTGGGTGAATAAATCCGTTTTCCCACCAAAATAGCCCTGCATTGCACCTGCAAAAATACCAACCATACTTGCAAAAAAAGTAACGGTTAACCCAAATATCACAGAGATACGAAACCCATAAATTATTCTTGCTAATACATCTCTTGCAGTATCATCCGTACCAAGCCAATGCTCACTATCCGGTGGTGATGGCGCTGGTACATTTAAGTCAGCAATAGTATTGTGATTGAACCGAATAAGGGGCCAAATTATTACTCCTTTATTTGTTTTATTTTTATATCCTTCAGATATAACGGTTTGAGGAGAGTCCCAACAATCATCATTGCCTTCTGTTAAAATAAGACATTGTATTTCTCTATCAGCGTATATTGCCTCCGTTTTCAAGTCACCCCCAAACTCGACCTCAGAATAAAAATTAAATATAGGGAAATATACCTTGTCTTGAGACTTAATATATAACGGCTTATCATTAGCTATGAAATCTGCAAATAAAGAAAGAAAAAAAAGCATTCCAAAAATAATCGCCGAATAAAAGGCACGCCTATTCTTTTTAAAATTTTCCCATCTTTTCCAATTAAGCTGTTTGCTCAAGATTGTCTCTTTTCAAAATCAATTCTTGGGTCAACCCAGACGTACATTAAGTCTGAGAGAAGCCCTACCACCAATCCTAATAAGCCAAAAATATAAAGAGTACCAAATACCACTGGATAGTCTCTTGATACTGCAGCCTCAAAACCCAAACGACCCAATCCATCTAGAGAAAAAATAGTTTCTATAATTAAAGAGGATCCAAAAAAAACTGAAATAAAAAGCCCAGGAAACCCAGCTATTATTATCAACATAGCGTTTCTAAAAACATGGCCATATAAAACTCTATGATCACTCAAGCCTTTTGATCTTGCGGTAATTACATATTGTTTCTTTATTTCGTCTAAAAACGAGTTTTTCGTTAGTAATGTCAATGTAGCGAAAGCTGAAACTGTGGATGCTATGACTGGAAGAGCAATATGCCAGAAATAATCTTTTATTTGCCCAAAAAAGGACATATTTTCAAAATTTGAGGACACTAGTCCTCTGATAGGAAACAATTGAAGATAGGAACCACCTGCAAAAAGAACCAGAAGAAAAATTGCAAATAAAAATCCAGGAATAGAGTATCCAATTATAATGAGCGTAGATGTCCAATTGTCAAAACTTGAACCATCCAATAAAGCTTTTCTTATTCCTAAAGGAATAGATATCATGTACGCCAAGAGGGTTGTCCATAAGCCTAATGATATAGAAACGGGCATCTTTTCTATTATAAGTTCTATAACTGAAATTGATCGAAAATAACTATCCCCGAAGTCAAACGTAATATAGTCGTACATCATTGAAAAAAACCGCTCCCAAAGCGGCTTATCAAAACCAAATTGTGCTTCCAATTCATCGATAAAATCTTTTGGCAACCCAACCGATCCCCTATACGATTCAAGTCCATCGCTTGTTTTTACTTCTTGAGAGCCTCCACCAATACTATCAAGAAAAGAGCTATTTTTTTCTAGGTCACTTATTATTTGTTCGATAGGACCACCAGGAACAAACTGTACCAAGAAAAAATTTATACACATTATCCCAACTAATGTGGGTACAATAAGGATTAATCTTCTAAAGATATAATTGAGCATTTTTTAAATTATTTTAAAGCACCCTGATCCTTTAAATCATTATATTTATCAGAATTCATCCACCAGGTATCAAGAACACCAATATCATATGGCGGTAAGTTTTTAGGATGCTCATACATATCAAAATAAGCAATTGTGTGCTTATTCTTAAACCACTGAGGTACCCAGATGACTTTATTTCTTAAAACCCTATCTAATGCCCTTATTGCGAACCCCAATTCCTCTCTAGACTTTGCCGCTCTTACTTCTTTAATTATTGCATCAACACCCTGATCTTTAACGCCGGTTAAGTTAAAAATTGAAAAATCGGCAGACTCAGACCCAAAATATTGCTCTAGCTCAGACCCTGGAGTTAATTGAGTGCTCAAAAAACCAACCAGTATATCAAAATCAAATTTCCTACGCCTATCAGTCATCTGCGCATTATCAATTTTTATATTTGCGGCATTGATACCTAGCTTTTTTAAGTTTTCAATATAGGGGTTAATTATGCGGTCAAATGCCTGACTATCGTTCAGTATCTCAACATCAAGTGTTTTACCATCAGCGTTTCTTCGCAAACCATCGTCACCAACCTCCCAACCTGCATCATCTAATAATCTGGATGCTTGCCTTAAGTTTTTTCGGTCGAGTTGTTTCAATGACGATTTAGGGAATGAAAAAACTTCTTTACTAAAGTTATTAGCTTCTAGAATAGACTCATATTTGTTGAGAATTTCTAGCTCTCGATTTGTTGCCATTCCCGAAGCCTTGAGTTCACTATTGTCCCAAAATGAATTTATCCGCTCATAGAGACCATAAAAGAGAG
>CACBNQ010000012.1 GCA_902540655.1 uncultured Alphaproteobacteria bacterium
ACAAAAATTTTGGCAATGGAATATAAAAAAGGGGTAACAATTGATCAGGTCGCACATCATGATCAAGAAACAAAAAACTCCATAATAAATAATTTAGTAGAACTTGCCTTCAAAGAAATCTTTGAATTTAATTTAATTCAAACAGACCCAAATTTTGCTAACTTTCTATTTGATGATACATCAAAAAAAATTGTTTTACTGGACTTTGGAGCAACAAGTAAAATCTCTAAAAAAAATATCCGGGTCTTTAAAGATATTCTTAACGGCTTAGCACTTGATAGAAAGGAGATGGTTGAAAAAGCTCTTATAACTTTGCAGATCTTTAGTCCTAACGCTAGTAATTCGGTAAAGAAGTATCTTCTAGACATAATCTGGAACTTATCTTTGCCTTTACGGAAAAATAAGGAATTTGATTTCCTACATTGCATTTCCACAGAGGATTTGAACTTGCTTTCATCAACACTTATAAACCAAAAAGATAAATTTCAGCTACCCGATCCTCAAATCCTCTTTATTCAAAGAAAATTAGGAGGTATTTTTCTTCTAGGTCGAAAATTTGGCGCAAGAAAAAACTTTTCCAGATTAGTTACAAAATATATTTAAATTAAATTCGAGACTTAATCATTAAGGTACTTTTAGTTAAAAACACTATTTCCTTGTCTTGATTGAACAACTTCGCCTCATATCTAACAAAACCAAGTCCAGGTTTACTTTTTGACTTTCTACTCTCTAATATTTCTAATTGACCGTTCACTTTGTCATCAGGTCTTACTGGTTTTGGCCAGCTCATTTCCTCATGCCCGGGTGATCCCATTATCGTATCGTAGGATAAAAAACTTTTATGCATCATTGCAAGCCAGACAAGCGCTGTTAGCCATCCACTCGATATAATACCACCAAATACAGTTTTTTCCGCTTCTTCTTTGTTTACGTGGAAAGGAAAAGGGTCATATTTTTTTGCAAACTCAATTATTTCATCCTCTGAAAAAGCATACTCCCCAAGATCAAAAATGTCCCCCTTTTTAAAATCCTCTGCATATCTCTTTTCCATCTTTTTTCCTCTCTATTTTTTTTCAAATCGAATAAATGTATAGCGTGATCTATCCTCACCTAAATCTACAAACTCACTTGAGACGCTAAAACCAACGCCTGATAGCTGACTTATAATTGCTCTTTCATCTCTATTGGGGGCAACTTCAATGTCAAAATTCTTTATACTTTCAAATTTACATCCCAAATAACCAATACCCCCTTTTTTTAATATCCTCTTGAACTCAACAATATATTCCCGTATTGGCTTTAAAAAGTATATGACGTTTATGGCTAGAATTTTATCTATTGACCCATCTGGAATTTCATTACTCAAGTCTCTGGCATCATTTTCTAAAATAACTATATTTTTAGGTAGTTTCATTCTAAGTAAATTTCTTCTGAACTCCGCGCTTATTTCTATACCAATTACGTTATTCCCACTAATCTTTGCAATTTCCTTTATTGCCAATCCGTTGCCTACGCCCAACTCTAGCACATGATCGGTTTTTTTCAGTTTCATTCTATTTACAATATCAATGCTTACTTGCGCATTTGAATAATTCATTAATGTTCTTGCTACCCAGGCCAGCCCTATCGTTCTTGGTGACCTCATATTTTCGGTCATCAATTCGGTGTGTTGGAGAAATTTGTGGATTTGTCGAGCTATAATAAGCTTAAAGTTCATTAAATATACTCAACATTATTTAACTTTGAGTAGGTTTGATGTATCGTGGTCATATAATATAGTAATAAAAATTTGAAAATTTTAAAATGATATTGCTGATACTTTAAACGCTCTAAGATGAAGGTTAAATATGAAAACTTACATAATTTACGGAAAAACAAATTCAGAATATGCCAGCGGTATGCTTAACAAACCGCAAGATAGGCTACCAATTGTTAGAAATCTAACAGATCAATTTGGCATGAATATAAGAGAGTTTCTTTTTACACATACTGAAAGCTTTACCTTTTTTTGTGTAGTAGATGCTAAGAGCGATGAAGATATGGAGGCGGGAATGAATATCGCAAGAGCCTCAGGAACTTGGACTAACTTATATTGGTCCAGAGCATTTGACTCATTGGAACATATGAAGATCTATGAAAAAGCTAAAGACGGAATGGCCTCTTATGTAACAACTATGCAAGCCGCCGAGACTTCTTGATGTATGGAAGAGCAATTAATTTCACCCTTTTGGCACCATCCTTATGGTCTGTAGTAGAAGCAGTAGCTCAACCTATTGATAATGAAGAGTTAAAGAGGAACCTATTTAAATCAAGTGATAATACGGGATTTATAATCGAAATATTTCCCTCAAAACAAGTTGCGGGCTCTAATCTTGACGTATTAAAAGCCATGCAAAGTTTAAAAGAGCAGGCAATGGCAAAAGTGTCGGTTTTAGAAGGAAGTAGGTGAAGCAGAAATGACTTTCAAAATTTTAAAATCAAACAACATAAATATACGAGCAAAAATTGAGGGATCAGGCCCACTAATCGTTTTAGTCCATGGATGTCCCGAAAGCTGGTATAGTTGGAGATATCAAATCCCCTTACTAGCAGAGAAGGGCTACACCGTCGCCGCCATTGACGTGAGGGGATATGGAGGTTCATCAAAGCCATATGAGGTTGAAGCCTATAGTATGAGAGAACTCACTAAAGATGTAATTGGTGTCATAGATGCTCTTGAATTTGAAAAGGCTATCTTAATTGGTCACGATTGGGGAGGTCCAATCGTATGGAATACAGCTGTTTTAAATGAAAAGAGAATATCTGCCGTTTTAGGCCTTTCAGTACCCTTTTTTCCAAGAAGAGATATTTCATCAATTGATCTCTGGAGAAAGATATATGAGGGTAAGTTTTTCTATCAACTCTATTTTCAAGAAGAAGGAGTTGCTGAAGCAGAGTTTGAAGAGAATATACGCAAGTATTTGGAGCAAACCTATTTTTCTATCGATGCGCGAGGCATGAAAGTACAAAAGGAAAATGCTATTACAGGAAGTTCAAAAGGTGTAAATGGAAAATATTTAGAAGCATTACCAACATTTGATACCTACCCATCCTGGATTACCGCAGGTGATATGGATTATTTAGTGGGTGAATTTGAATTAAGTGGGATGCGTGGTCCACTAAATAGATACAGAGCGCAACAAATTGATTTTGAGGATTTACTTGAACTTAAAAACGCAAAAATAAAACAACCCTCCGCTTTTTTAACAGGGAAATATGATCCCGTAAATTCCTTTATAGGGCCAAACTACGATAGCAGTAAGGACCTTGAGGATAAAATTGGTAAAAATTACGAAACCCTTTTATCAGCATGCCTACTGGATGATGCGGGGCACTGGGTTCAACAAGAAAAACCTAAAGAAGTCAATAAGTTCATTTTAGAATTTCTCTCAAGACTATAAAAGAAATGAAAGTTACTAACTGAGAAAATAAATGAGTCTGATCAAAGAGATTGATACCCCCGCAATTATTGTGGATTTAAATATTGTCAAAGAAAACATACATACATATCAAAGATATTGTGATGATATAGGGATAAAATTAAGACCTCATATTAAGACACATAAAATCCCAGCCTTAGCTAAATTACAAATTGGAGCTGGAGCGGTTGGAATTACCGCTCAAAAAATAAGTGAGGCCGAGGCGATAATTTCCGAGGGTGGTATTGATGATGTTCTTATCACCTACAATATAATAGGAGAACAAAAATTAAAGGCTCTTCGAAATCTATGTGAGAAAGTTAAAGTTTCCGTCGTAGCTGACAGCTCTTTTTGCATAAAGGGCTTATCAAAGACATTTGAAGGGGCTAAGGAAGCTTTACCTGTGTTAGTTGAGTGTGATACTGGAGCCAACCGTTGCGGGGTCATAAGTCCTCAAGAAGCATGTGAATTGGCAGAATTGATTAATAGAAGCAATGGACTAATTTTCGGTGGGTTAATGACCTACCCTCCTACTTCTCAAGCTCAAAAAATTAACAGCTTTTTAACTGACGCAAAAAAACTAATTGAAGGAAAAAATATTGCTGTAAATACAGTTTCTATCGGTGGCTCGCCTGACATGTGGAAAGTCAAAGATATTCCGGTTGCAACAGAGTATAGAATTGGAACTTACATATTTAATGATAGATCTCTAGTTGAAAACAAGATTTGTTCAGAAAAAAAAGTCGCTTTGACCGTTTTAGCAACTGTAGTGTCAACTCCGACAAAAAACAGAGCCATAATTGATGCAGGGTCAAAAGTATTAACGTCTGACCTCTTTGGAATGAATGATCATGGTTCTATAGTAAACTACCCTGAACTTAGAATTGTACAATTAACAGAAGAGCATGGCACGATTGTGAGCGAACAAAACACAAATTTAGTAATTGGACAAAAAATCGAAATCATCCCTAATCATGCATGCGTAGTAACGAACATGCTTAATGAAGTAAATCTTATCACTGAAGAGAAAAAAATAAAAAAAGTTAAAGTTATCGCAAGAGGTAAAGTCTGGTGACTTTAAAACTTAACAACAAACTTCTTTTCAAATAAGCGATCAAGTTCACAGGAAAAAACATCAGCCTTATTTATATCGTAAGCATCTGTAATAGTACCAGTTGTAATTAACCCATCAAGGACTAACCAATCTAAATTTTTTTCACAAAATTCTATGTAAGATCTCAGGGCAGCTAAAGGGCTTTCTTCTAATATATTCTTTGACTTTCCCCGCTCCAGTATTTTTGAGTTTTTTCTCAAAGTAAGATTGAAGTTTTTTAATTCATCGATAAGAGCAACTCTATTGTTTTCATTGGATGGGATTGCCATCTCTTCTAAAATTTTATACTGGCCATGCAAACCAAATCCGGCAACTGTATCCGGTAACTTAAAAGTCCATCCCTTATAGATACTCTGAACTAACTCGACGCCAATTCCAAAGCTCTCACAGCAAGCGATTAGTTCAATATCACTCATTTCACTATGTGGTTTTTTTCTAAGTCTGAAAAAGATCTCAGGCTCAAACTTCGGTTCAAGAAATTTTTCTGGCAAAAATGATTGATCGTTGTTCAAAACCGTTGAGGAATACATAAATCCATAGATTGGTGCGTTTACAGAGTATTTGTCCCAAATTGTTTTGTTTGTAAAACCTACTTTTATGCCAGAAGCTTTTTCCTTTTTTTTTTCACGAATCCTTTTAATCTCTAAAGCGGTCCTGTAGGCATCTGACAGAGAGAAGTTGGGAATAGTTTTACTTGGTAATTGTGCTTGAGACATATTTTCTAAGCATTCAATTAAGTAATTTGAAAGATTTTTTTTGGTACTCAAGGGAAAAATACCCGGTCAGCCGCCGGCCTCCATTTAACAAATTTCTTTTGTGATTTATCAAACATATTTGATGCAACAAAAGCATTTAGCCAATTTTGAAGCTTTTGCCACCCAAATTCATTAAACCAATTAATGTCAATGTTTGCAAATTGTCTAACGAATGGAAATATAGCTATATCAGCTAACTTTGGTTGCTCGCCATAAAGGAATTCCCCCTTTATTTTTTTGTCTAGATTAATCAAATACTCTATTGCCAAATTCTTGCTGACTTTACTATCATTTTGGGGATACCGAGTAGCGTATTTTGTTTTGTCTAAGTTAGGTTTAAATTTTTTCTCAACCTCATCAATTAAACGGTACCCTTCAGCAGGCATATCTAACCAGCCCTCTGGGTCATTTTTTCTTAAAGCCCAAATCATTATATCGATACTCTCATCAATTATTTTATTCTTTAATTGTAGGCATGGAACGGTGCCAGTATTTGATGCCTTCAAGAATTCATGTGGCTTATCCTTCAAAACAACTTCTCTTAATTCCACTTCAATATTTGATGAAAGAAGGGCCCACCTAGCTCTAATGGCATATGGACATCTACGAAAACTATATAGTATTGGAACGTCTTTACTCAAAAAAACCTCTTTAATTTTTCATTATTTAATCAACACCTAATCCATTTCCATAGGAAGACTCTTATCCATAGCCCATTCACTAAGAGAATTATCGTAAACTTTCAATTTCTGAAAACCAAGTTGGTACAAAACAAAAGCATTCAATGTGGCTGCAATACCACCTCCACAGTAGTTAAGTATCTCACTATCTTTTGTGATATTATGTTTTGCAAAAACCGACAACGCTTCTTTAGGTGATTTTAACATATGCGTACTCATATCCATCAGCTCACTAAATGGAATATTTATACTACCTGGAATCCTACCTGGTCTCCCATAACGCGTACTTTCTCCATTGTGAATATCACTTGTCAGTGCATTAATTAAAATACACCTATTATCTTCCATGGCATCTAGTGTTTGTTCCTTACCCACAAAAAAGCCTTGATTTTTGGAACTTGAGAATTCTGTTTTAGAATAAAAATTTTCTCCAGACTTAAGATCATAATTATTTCGTTTCCACTCTCTTAAACCACCGTTTAATACGCTAACATTTTTATATCCCAGCATGTAAATCATCCACCAAACCCTGGTGGCCCACTGAAGTCCATTTGTTGAATACAAAATAATATGGTATGGGTCACCAATTCCTAACTTACCAAAACTATTACTTAAGCGCTCAATGTCAGGCAAAGTAAATTTATATTGACTTTCTGGATCTGAAATCTGGATTTGAAGATCTAGAAATGATGCCCCAGGAATATGTTCCCTTAAATAATCCTGGTGCCCGCTCTCAACGTCATAGGGTTTAGAAGGATGATCATCCGTGTAGTGCAAAAATGTTGTACAATCATAAATACGTAAATTCTTATTTCCTAAATTTTTTTGGAGCCATTCACATGATATTATAGCTTCAGGATACTTCCAGCCTATTTCTATTTTTTCCATTTTATTGAATCAAGGGACTAAATATATACTTCCCCCGCCCTTTCTAGATTCTAGAGTGTCATGCGCATTTGAAGCATCTTTCAAATCAAATGGCAAAAATTCCGAAACCTTAATTATTTCATCTTCAAAAGCTTTAAATACCGAAGCTGCCATATTTTCATAGTTTTTCCGATTACCAAAATAATGAAAAAGTATAGGGCGAGAAATAGATAGTGATTTCTCAGCTAATGTAC
This sequence comes from uncultured Alphaproteobacteria bacterium, assembly GCA_902540655.1. Taxonomy (GTDB): domain Bacteria; phylum Pseudomonadota; class Alphaproteobacteria; order Rhodobacterales; family Rhodobacteraceae; genus CACIJG01. Next base: position 7,129 of record CACBNQ010000012.1, read on the forward strand.
TCATTAAAACGGGTTTGACGGGACCTGATGATTGACCAAAATTAATGAGATATCCACAATGCGCTAGTGATAAAAGAGAAGACTCAAAGGTGTCATTCCCCACAGAATCGAAAACGATATCCACACCTTTTCCATTAGTAATATCTAACACTTTCTCACTGAAATTTTTGTCACTCGAAACTAAAGTTTCAATACATCCATTCAACTTCGTGTCCTCTATTTTCTCTTGTGATCCTACACTCCCTATTACCTTCACACTCATTGCGGCTGCCCATTGGCAAAGTAGGCGTCCAACGCCCCCAGACGCGGCTGTTACCAAAATTGTTTTTGATGAGTCAACTAATGTTATTCGATTAATAAGCATTTCTACTGTCATCGCTCTTAGGAAATTTGTTGCAACTAATTCATCACTTAAAAAATCAGGGATTTTAATTACTTTATCATGCGATATATTTATGTGGGTTGCATAAGCCCCATATTCTCTTGTGCAAAACGTTACTCTTTCTCCAACCACAAAGCCTTCGACATTATCGCCGATCTTTTCGACTATACCACTAGCCTCGCACCCAGGAATGCCGGGTAAAGTCAGTGTTTTGTATAGTCCCGATCGTACATATACGTCATGATAGTTTACACCTATAGCCGTATTTCTAATTCTAATTTCATTAGCAGAAGGTTCACTGATGTCCCTTTCCTTGTAGGACAAGACTTCAGAGGAACCATATGCACTTACGATGATTGCCTTTGACAATTTTTTCTCCAATTAGCTTGTTAAAATTTATAAATAATTTAAGCTCGTATTCTTTGCATGCTAGTTATCGCAATTTATTAAAGCGGGAATAAATATATGAATATTTTACCAGAAATAGACAAAATATCCAATGAACTAAAAAAAATCTTTAAAGATCTTCACCAGCATCCCGAATTAGGGTTTGAAGAGGTAAGAACATCTGAAATAATAAAAAAAAGGCTTGAGGATTTTGGAGTGGATGAGATACATACAAATATTGGGAAGACAGGAGTAGTAGCTGTAATAAATGGCAAGCAAAAAGGTGCTAATCAAATTGGATTAAGAGCAGACATGGATGCACTCCCAATTGAGGAAACCACTAATCTTGATTATGCATCAAAAACCCCGGGCAAAATGCATGCTTGTGGGCACGATGGACATACTACAATGTTACTCGGGGCAGCAAAGCATCTTTGTGAAACCCGCAATTTTAAAGGTAAGGCTATCTTAATTTTTCAACCAGCTGAGGAAGGCCTGGGAGGAGCGCGACTTATGCTAAAAGAGGGTTTATTTGAAAAATTCCCATGCTCTGAAATTTATGGAATACATAATTCTCCAAATGGTAGACATAATGAGATTTCAATATGCAAAGGTAAAGCCATGGCTGGTGCTTCTTTTTTTGATATAACAATAAATGCAAAAGGAAGTCATGCTGCTATGCCTCATCAATCAATAGATCCGATTATTATTTGCGCAAACATGATTGATCAAATGCAGGCTATAGTTTCAAGAAACATGCCACCTTTAGAAAGCGTTGTCTTATCAATAACTCAGATCCATTCTGGCTCGGCGTACAATGTAATACCTGAGGAAGCTACCCTCCGTGGAACGATCCGGTATTTTTCTGAAGAAGTTTATGCGTTAGTTGAAGATCGTGTAAAAGCGATATGCAGAGGACTTGAAGCAACCTATAACGTTGAAGTGATACCTGATCTTCGAAATACTTTTGATGTTCTACATAATGATAATGAACTAAGTGATTGTTATATGGATGCTGCGGAAGAAATTGTTGGAAAAGAGAATATTATAAGAACTGCACGGCCAGCTACTGGCTCCGAAGACTTTGCAGATATGTTAAAATATGTTAAAGGAGCATACTGTAGGATAGGCCACAGTGGAACTCAACCGCTGCATAGCCCTAAGTTTACACTAGATCCAGATATAATTCCGGTGGGTGCATCAGTTTTAGCTAGGCTGGTAGAAAAGCAATTGCCCACCAATTGATTTACAAGATTAAATTATTTAGCTAAGACACCTGTCTTTACATTATAATCAACAGCTATCTGGTAAGTTGGATCGTCATCGCTGTCTACCATAAGCTGACCTGTTTTTGTCAAGAGGTCATGACAATCACGGCTTAAGTGACGTAATTTCACCTCTCTTCCAGAACTTTGATATTTTTCAGCAATATCTTCAATGGCTTTCAACGCCGATTGATCAACTACCTTTGACTTAGCGAAATCTAGAATAACTGTTTTCGGGTCATCATCAGGTTTGAAAATTTCAACAAAACTTTCGACGGATCCAAAAAAAAGAGGTCCTTCAATATCATAAACCTTAGCTCCCTTTGTTCTTATAGATGGGCGTTCAACGGCTCGTATTCTTATAGCGGAGTTCCAGGCAAATACTAAAGCAGAAACTATAACACCCACCAAAACAGCGACAGCTAAATCTTCGAGAACTGTGACAACAGTTACCAAGACGATAACAAGAGCATCTGATTTTGGGATTTTTGTGATTAAGCTGATAGAATTCCAAGCAAAGGTACCGATTACCACCATGAACATAACGCCTACTAAAGCGGCTATTGGTATTGCCTCGATGAGAGCGCTACCATACAAAATAAAAAAAAGTAGAAAAAGGGAGGCTGCCGTAGCAGCAATTCTTGTTCTTCCTCCTGATTTAACATTAATCATAGACTGACCAATCATCGCACATCCGCCCATGCCACCAAAAAACCCGGTAATGGTATTTGCAGCGCCTTGCGCCATACACTCCTGTCTGGTTCCACCTCTTTTATTCGTGATTTCCCCAACAAGGTTCAGAGTTAAAAGACTTTCAATTAATCCGATAGCAGACAGCACTATCGCGTAAGGGAAAATAATATATATAGTTTCTAAGTTAAGAGGAACCACCGGAATAGAAAAAAGTGGTAACCCACCAGCCACCGGAGCAAGATCCCCCACGGATGGAACAGGAATATCAAAATAAATAACCACTAGGCTGACAATTATTATTGCTGCCAAAGGTCCAGGCAATAGTCGTGTAATTTTTGGAGTAAGCCAAATTAAAACCATTGTAATGCAGACTATTAGAACTGAAGTGCTCAATAGCACACCACTCATCCAATCCAAATTGCCATCTGCAGTTTCATATTGAAATTGCCTTATCTGGGCAAGACCAATTACTATTGCGAGCCCATTAACGAAACCCAACATCACTGGTTGAGGAACCATCCTAATAAATTTTCCTAACTTAAAAACACCAGCAAGTATCTGAAGGATACCCATTAGGATTACAGTCGCAAATAGGTATTGAACACCGTGCTCTGATACAAGGGAAATCATAACTACAGCCAAGGCGCCTGTCGCACCCGAGATCATCCCCGGCCTTCCTCCAAAAAGAGCGGTAACCAACCCAACAATAAAAGCGGCATATAATCCAACCAGAGGCTCTACTCCAGCTACAAAAGCAAATGCAACTGCTTCAGGAACTAATGCTATAGCTACCGTAAGTCCAGCGAGTATCTCAACTCTCAATAGTGAGATAGAGAGCTGGTTACTAAGAGAATTATTTTGATAGCGCTCAGCTAATAACGAAATTGCTGTTTTTATCACTGGCTGCCTCTTTAATGGTTTAAAAAAAATTTGTACCTTTTAATATGGACTTTAGAGAAATATGTAAAGCCTGTTTTCTCTATTTAGATAGAATATAAAAATTTTGTTAGGACTGATTAAATCACTTGCCAGTTAAAAATACCCTCAATTGATGAACTAGTTGATAAAAAAATCCTATCTTCGCGGCTCCAAAAAGAGGAGCGTTTTCTACATTTTTGGAATGAAAAAGATTTATCAAAAGTCGATTATATAAGAACACTGGTTACTGTAGCATCTGTTTCAAATAATCTATCATGGATCTTTTTCTCTGCTTACCAATGTGCAATTAGGTATCATTTCAAGAAAAAAATAAAAGAAACTATTTCTCTAGCAGTTAGAGAAAACTCTGACGCTCCTGTAAAAGCTTCTTTTGATAAAAAAAAGAATATATTGTCACTAAGTGGTAAGAAATCTTGGTTAGTTAGCACAAACGTAGAAAAGATACTATTGTTTGTAAGGTTAAAGAAACCTATCGAATTACCACTCAACAACAGCACGCGTTTATTAAACTCTATTTTAATTCCAATTTATAAAGAAAAGTCTGCAATTCGCAAAACGTTCGAGAAAACAAGATTTTTAAAAAATTTAAATCAAGGCAATTTAACGTTGGAACATACACAAATTTTTTCCAAACATATTTCTTCTGGGAAAAAAATTCGTGGTTTCGGGGCCTCAGAACAATTTTTTGTTATGCTCTCCTTAGGAATATATTTTGTTACTAAGGTTAAAAGTCCAAAATTAAAGAGAAGCTTCTATGTTACAGTAAAAGCCTTGATTTTAGATTTCAATGCACGAAAACCACTTAAATTTTTAGTAAAACATCATAAGAAAACTTTAATAAAATTGATCAACACTTTCGGACAACTACCAGAAAGAAAAGTGATAATTTATTGGGATACTGATAAAACCATTTTTAAAAACATGTTGAAGTGAATCATTACAGTTCAAAAAATAAACCTTTATTTTCATTAAAAATTAAATTATAGTTTAGAAAAGATTATTATGGAGATAGATTATGAAGCTAAAAATTTTATTAGCTGCGGTTGCCATTTGCTTAAGTTCTGCTTCCTTCGCTGGAGATCTATTAGGATGGAACCATAGTTGTTGGGACAATAAGACAGCATTGTTCACAGATAAGATGAATAAAGCAATAGAAGTTGCGTCTCTAGACAGAGAAACTCTATTGAAGGTTGATCAATTGACAACAGAGTGCCATTACAATGTCAATTTAGGCCTATCTACTTACGAAACAGATACGTGCAAACAAGCATTAGAGATGGTTGGAGTAAACTAGTTAACTGATATTTTTTCTTGGTCAATTTCTACCAATACTCTCCATAAGGACGTAATTCGACCCGGAATGACCATGCAGATCTGTCTTGCTTAACGACCTTGAAAACCTCCTCGGCTATATGTTTTGGAGAAGCAAAAAAGTTGTCTGGTTTATCTGGGGCAAGTCGTGGTCGGGTTCTAGGTGTGTCAATCAACGCATCTATAATAATATAGGCCACATGTATTCCTTTTGGCCCAAATTCTCTAGCCATAGATTCTGCCAGTATCTTTTGAGCTGATTTAGACGCAGCAAAAAAACCCCAACCATCTTTTCCTCTTTCTGCAGCCGTATTACCAGTAACAATAATCGTGCCGCTCTCTCTTTCTAACATTTTTGGAAGAGCCATCTGTGACAAAATAAGTAATGCGGTTGTATTAACTCTAAAATTTTTTTCCAAATCTTTGTAGCTCAAATCAAGGATGGGCCCTCTTGTCCCCAATGGAGCATTGTGTATCACAACCTCAGGTGGTCCAAGATCCGTCAGTATTTTATTTATTGTTTTTTTAAAATCTTCAACATTACCTACATCACAAGGATAAGCGGTCGTATTGTTATACTTTTTTTCCAAATTTTTGAGGTTATCTTTAGTTCGAGCGATCATTGCAACGTGATAGCCATTCTCAGAAAAGTAACGTGCAATTTCAGCACCTGTACCAGTTTCCGGTCCAACTCCTGTTAATATACATAATTTTTTATTCATTTAACTTGAACCTTCTATCCAGTTTTTCATGCCACGCTTTGACTTCTTCAAATTCATCAAAATTCATTTCAATAGCAATGGCAAGCTGTACTGCCTCGTAACCCGTTATGTCAGCGATGCTTAACGCATCACCTGCTACGTATGGAGATGTATTTAAATGAGCGTTTAGCCTCTCAAATAATATTCGACAGGATTCTATTCCTCTTTTTGCTATTGCAGGAACTTGTGGTAAATCGTTACGCGTTCCAGGTAAAACTTTTCCTTCGTATCTCTCAAATTTATTTCTGATGCCATTAATAAGGGGAACATATCCATCAATTTCAATTCGTCTATCCCACATTTCAATGATTGCTCTTTCTTTAGAAGTCTTTCCAAATAACTTTTTTGACATGTTATTAGTCTCTTCTAAAAATCGACAGATCGCCACACTTTCGGAGATTACAGTCCCATCAGCTAATTCAAGAAAGGGAATGCAATGGAATGGATTGAGCGAATTATAAGGCTCTTCAAATTGATCCCCATCTCTAACATTAAGTTGCACTATTGGCACCTCAATCCCTGTTTCTTTGAGAAAGAAAGTAACTCTCTTAGAGGCAGGAGCCAGATCAAATTGATAAAGTTTCATTAATTTTTCCATTTTTTTTTTTCAAGAGCAAGCTTAGTTCATATTTTGAATTTAACAAAATATATAAATATAAATTAAATAATTTTTGTCGTTTATAGTACTGAGATAATGGGTTTGGTATGTCGTTAACTATAAATAATGACAGTGCAATTGGATTTGCATTGATTGCGTTGGGTCGTTCATCAAGTTTAATGAATGAAGCTATGGAATGTTTGTCCACTGGTAAAAGAATTAACAAGGCATCTGATGATCCTGCTGGAATTCATCAAGTAATAAGATTAAATGCAGAAATCCAAGGAATAGAGACCGCGTCGAAAAATACCGCAGACGGACAATCTTTAATCGACACTTTAGACACAAGTTTATCAGAAGTGCAATCTATCTTGCTAAGAATGCGCGAACTGACTATCCAAGCTATAAGTGATACGAATTCTGCCTCTGATAGATTGGCGTTAGACTCCGAGTTATCGCAACTGGAGATGGAAATTACTCGCATTGGTAGCACAACTTCTTTCTGGGGCAACCCAGTATTTAATGGAACCACGCACTATCTTCAGATTGGACCTCGATCCGGTAACATGCTGGAAGTTCAAGCCTATACTCTGAGCGCCACTACACTGGGATTAACACAAGATTTAACGACGAGAAGCAATGCCGAGAACTATTTAGGAATCATTGATACTGCGATAGAAGATATAAATGAAAAAAGAGGTGCTGCCGGAGCATTGTCAAATAGACTGGATTTCATAATGTTTAAACTAGATAATAGTAAAGTAAACCTTATCAAATCCAGAAGTAATATAGAAGACGCAGATTTTGCCGCGGAAAGTATGAAATTGGCAAAAGCGAAAATATTGGAACAGGTTGCAATAGCAATGATCGCTCAGGCGAATGCGAGAATGCAATGGATACTAAAGCTTTTGGAAAATTGAAAAAAATGTTACATAAAGTAAATGGAGTCAAATATTGAAAAAATAAGTACCTTTCTTTTTGAGGCGCACGAAGCCGGTGATAGATTTGTAAATCTTGAAAAAGATATGAGACCAAAAGATTTCGATGAAGCTTACGAAGTTCAGAAGCAATTGCGGCAAAAGTTACCTCGAGGGTCACTTGGAGGGTACAAAATTGCCCTATCCTCTAAAATACAACAAGACTATCACAAAATCAGTCACCCCGTTTATGGTGGTCTTTTTAAGAATGAGATTTTTAATAGTCCTAAGACAATATTGCTAAAAAACTATCATAGAATGAGTGTGGAGTTTGAATTAGCCTTTGAACTGTCTGAACGCATTGAAGATCCCACTATCCAACGAACCCCAGAAAATATTGTTCACGATATTTTAAATGTTATACCCGCTATCGAGCTGGTAGATGATAGGGGCGCAAATTATGATGGTCTAGATCCACTTTCCCTAGCCTGTGATAATGCGTGGTCTGGTGGACTAGTTTTAGGAGATCCAATAAATAATTGGCAGGAAAAAGATTTTCTGGAGATACAATCGACCTGTGAATGGAATAATGAACCAAGGTTAACAACTGGCGTGCTTGACGCAAAGCCTTTTGAAAATCTGTGCTGGTTGATCAATGAGTTACACTTGCGTAAAAGTGAACTTAAACCTGGAATGATTATAATAACGGGAAGTGTCTTTAAAGTAAGACAAGCAAAAGTGGGGGATAAGATAAACCATATTCTTTCTGATCATGGAAAAGTGAGCATTGCAGTTATTTAGCAAGTAACTGTTAAATTTGGAGATAATAAATGGAAAGCAATACAAAGTTAAAAGATGAGCTAACGCAAAAGATTGGAGTTTTAACTCGGCGCGAAACAGAGGCTAGGATCATCGCACCTTTTGTAGATGCCCTAATAAAAACCTTCGGCAAAAAAGAAATAATACCGATTTTAGAAAAAACAGTTATGGAGCTAGCTCGCAATCAGGGCTCATCTCTGGCGAAAGAATACGGCAATGATGTTTCTGCTTTTCTTGAAACGCTAAAGTTCTGGACCCAGGATGGAGCGCTGGAAATAGACTTGCTTGAGAAGAATGACACAAAACTAGATTTCAATGTAACAAGGTGTAGATATGCCGAAATGTATAAGGCGTTAGGAATACAAGACCTTGGAGCTGTTTTGTCTTGCAATAGAGATGCCGCAATGATTGAAGGATTCAACCAAGATGCAAGACTCAACCGAGAAACCACTATCATGAGTGGTGGGAAATGCTGTACTTTTAGATACACGTTTGAGAATCCCAACGCGCAAGGATAAGTTGTATTTGTTGAAAAGCTCTAAGATCCCTGTGTATAAAGTCTCTTGCGTTTCTTTGATTTTAATAGCCCTGTTTGCGTTTTGGAGACTCGATTTTGCTGAAAGAAATTTGACGAGTGTCAGAGAGTTCGTCAACAAAACCCCTGTTACTCTAACTTTCAAGGACAATATAAAAACTCAGGGAATAATATTTTTAGCACATGGATTTGCGGGATCTACCAGTTTCATGAGACCAATAGCTGTAGCTCTTGCAGAGGCTGGCTATTTAACAGTTCGTTTTGATTTTTTAGGGCACGGACGTCATCCACTGCCGTACTCAGGAGATATTACGACAATAGAGGGAGCAACGCAGAAATTCGTTAATCAAACGAATGAGATAATCTCTCATTATCTATTAAAACATAGCCCAAGCTTTTCAATGATAATTGGCCATTCAATGGCATCCGATATAATAATCAGGTCAGCCTCTTTGAATCCTAGTCTTAATAGCGCAGTTGCTATTTCAGCCTATACTGACGCTTTAAAAGCCAAAGAACCTAAAAATGTCCTCATTCTTAATGGTCAGTGGGAACCTCAATTGAGATCGAAATCCTTAGAAATTTTACAAAATATTGGAGTTGATAATCCAAAGGAAGGAAGAGTATATGGAGCCCTTGATGATAATGCTATTAGAAAAGTGGATTTTATAGAGAACGCCGACCATGTAGGCGTTTTGTATTCTGTTCGTACTCAGAGAGAGCTGGTGGATTGGATTAATTTCCTTAAAAAAGATAAACAAATATTTATTGGCAACAGTATTGGAATATGGACAGGTATTTTATTTTTTAGTATTTTTTTTCTCATTATATTACTAACCAAGTTCCTTCCTAAAAAAACATTAGGGAAATATCGGTTTGGATATATTCGGTTCTTTTCCATAAATATTATCGCTTGTGCACTCCCGCCACTTATATTGTATAACTTTTCATTTAAATTTGTTAATTTCCCTGCCCACAATCATCTCATTAATCAAATGATCCTAATATCCATAATTCTGTTTTTCAGCCTACCGCCTATCCAGTTTAAAAAGTTAACAAAATCATTTAATTTTCCATTATTTGCCTTTTTATTTATTTTGTTTTGTATTATTTTTGGATCCATTTTGGATAGTTACGTCAGCTCGTTTATTTTGACCGGAACCAGAGTACCTGTGTTTTTCTCTTGCTTAATTGGGTCTATCCCTTTGATGGTACTAATGCAAATGTATTATGATAATTATTCATATGGTTGGATAGTAGGAAACATATTTAAACTGTTTCTAATAATCTCCTTATCAGCCTCTATCTTGTTAAATATTGCCCAATTGTTTATTATGGGATACGCAATACTTCTATTTCTTGCCTTCGCATTAATATTTGGATTTTTAGCGAATATTATAGGTAGAAAGTACAATAATACTCTTTCGTCAGGCCTTGCCAATGGAATTGCATTAGCTTGGACATTTTCTACGGCACTACCATTGTACGTTAATTGAGTAGAAACTTATTATGGTCTATATGTATGATCCAACAGAGATTAATTTAAAATGACAGTTCTGATTTGTGGGGCAGGAATAGGTGGTTTGAGTTTAGGTCTATCCCTACAACAACTAAAAATACCGTTTCAAATATTTGAGTCCTCAGTATCTATTGAACCCCTAGGAGTTGGGGTCAACCTGCAACCTAATGCCGTAAGGGAACTTTTCGCATTAGGATTAAAAGATTCTCTGAAAGGGATTGGGGTGCAAACCGAGGAATTTGGATTATTTTCAAAAAAAGGATTGGAAATTTGGACTGAAGCACGGGGCTTAAAAGCAGGGTATAATGTACCACAATTTTCTGTCCATAGAGGAGAACTCCAAAAGCTACTTTATGATACTCTTATTGAACGCTTGAAAAAAAGCTCTGTTAGTTTGGGTATTAGAGCTACTGGCTTCAAAAATTTATCCTCTTCAGTACAATTGCAATACTTTAATAAGAATACAAAAAAAAATGAAATCTTTTATGGCGATGTTCTTGTTGCTTGTGATGGAATAAATTCAAGTATTCGAAAGCAGTTATTCCCAGATGAAGGCGACCCTCTTTGGAATGGAGCAATTTTATGGCGTGGGCTAACAGCCGCCTCTCCTTTTAGGACTGGTGCCTCTATGGTGATGATTGGACATGATACGCAAAGATTTGTTTCATACCCAATAAGTCAAAAAGACAGTCATGGAAATGCAAAAATAAACTGGATAGCGGAACTAAAATTTAATCCTGAAAAAATATACATGAAAAGTGACTGGAGTAAAAAGGTAGATAAATCAAAATTTATAGGTAGCTTTACAAAGTGGTCCTTTGAATGGATTAATCCTTTAAGCCTTATTTCAGAAACAAGCTCAATCTATGAGTATCCAATGGTTGACAGAGATCCATTAGAAAAATGGACGTTTGGAAGAACAACACTGTTAGGTGATGCTGCCCACCCAACATATCCAGTTGGATCAAATGGTGCTAGCCAAGCTATTATTGATGCTAGAAAACTTGCGTTTCATTTAAAAGTAAATGGACTTAATGAAACAGCTTTATTGAGATATGAAGAAGAGATGCTTCCCCTAACTGCCAAAATAACATTAGCAAATAGAAGTTCTGGTCCCGATGCTCTTCTACAAGTAGTTGAAGACCGTTGTGGAGGAACTTTTGATAACATTCAAGAAATCATTAGCGAGAGTGAACTAAAAGATCACTCAGAAAAATATAAATCTGTTGCTGGTCTAAACATTGAGAGACTTAATAATACAGATAGTATTTTGAATTCATTGATTTAAACTTAGAATAAGAAATTTTCCATATTCACAATATTCTGAATGCTGGGGTCTTTTGCTCTCATTCAAACACTCGCTAATATCTTGCAAGGTTGGCTCTATCCAGGTGTCGTTAGTTTTGTAGTCAATTAAAGTAATCTTAAAATTCATAGATGCGGTGGTACTTGATAAAAAATCATACTTACTAAACCTATCCCCATCGCAATATAGGAAGTAACCCACATCATCAACATGAAAACCTTTTTTTCTTAAAACCCAGACATAGAGATCCATTTGCCTTTTATAAGAAGCTTTCCAGGGATCATCCAATGTAATAGGCCCTTTGTCTGATTTTTGCGACGTACTTTTATAATCAACTATATGCAAACAATTAGTGTTAATATTCAACCAAACGTCATCGAGACCACCGCCAACTTTAAGATTTGTTTTGGGATCCACAAAGTTAAGTCTATCTTTTGCTCCAAAATGCAAGCTTTGCGTCCATAATTCAAAGTGTTCATGAGAGAAAGGAATGAGAAAGTCTCTTCCTTTGGCAACCAAAAATGGATGAGGCTCTCCAATTTCTCTGTATTTATCAAAATCTCTTTTAAGCAATATATCAGTAGCCTCATTAATATTGAACCCCGGAATAGAAGGAAACTTTATGCCCTCCACTTGTTCCATATAAAAACAAGCTTTACATCTGACAAAGTTTTCAATTCTGCTTCTACTTAGCTCATAGGGCTCAACCTTATTTTTATCAAATTTCCCACGATGCCTTGCCATATTAATCCCCTCTTTTTAATTCGATACTAGAATTTAATTTAATTTCCTTGCCAACAAGAAAAGGGAATCCATCGGCGCCAAAATCATATCTGTTAATAGACGACATTATTTCAAACAAAAGAGTTTTTGCATTTTTTCTGTATTTGTCTTTGGTAAAAACCATAATAACAATATTTTTCTGTACTCCTTTCAGTTCGAGTAGGCCGCTTACTCGATATCCCTTATCTTTTTTAGAAATACTAGTGCTTTTGAACTCCATAAATGGATATTTGTTTGCATTTAAGACACTTTGTCCTAACATGGCGCTGGTCGCCAAAGGAAAACCTGCGGTACTCTTTCTGACATCCACTTTAATGTAAAACTTAGATTGCTGTTTTTCAGTAAAATCGATAGTAAAATGAGATTTTTCTACATGAAACTCACCATATAAAGGAATGCCACTCACAAAGTAGGTAAATTTAAGTGCTTTTGAATTTGCAATTATATATCTTTCACTTGCAAAAACGTTATTTACAAATAAAGAAAATGCAAAAAAAATTAATATAATTTCAAACCGCAATAAATTTTTTAAATGCATTAATAGGCCTTTGATCAGAAGAAAGTATGTTTTAATATATAACTATGGAGCATTTATTTAAAGAACTCACGTTTTCAAACGGGGTAAAAGCAAAAAATAAATTTCTGCTTGCACCACTCACCAATATGCAAAGTCCTGATCAAGGGAGAATTTCTGATGATGAGTTTCTTTGGCTTACAAAAAGGGCAGAAGGAGGTTTTGGGATGATAATGACATGCGCCATGCCAGTGTTAAAATCTGGAATTGGTTGGAAAGGACAACTTGGCATATATGATCCTAGACATGAAGATGGCCACTATCGTTTAAATGAGAGATTACACAATTTAGATGCACTTTCTATAGCACAAATTTTCCATGCAGGGATAAGGGCAGACATTAATTATTCAGGAGATAAAATAGGTCCGAGTATGAATTCAGAAAAGTCTGCGAGAGAGATGTCGATAGCAGAAATTGAAGAAATGAAAGTGGCGTTTGTAGAATGTGCCATGAGAGCACACCAATGTAACTATGATGGCATAGAACTGCATGCTGCTCACGGCTATCTCATTGGTCAATTCCTTTCTAAAAAGTTCAATAAAAGAGAAGACGAGTACGGAGGTTCTTTCAAAAACAGAGCCAAGTTTCTAATAGATATTATTAAGGAAATTAAAGAAAAGACTTCCTCGAACTTTCTGATTGGTGTGAGGATTTCTCCAGAAAGGTTTGGTTTAGATACTAACGAAATGATAACACTGTATAGAACGCTTTGTGAAAATAATAATATTCATTTTATCGATATTTCACTCTGGGATTCGTTTAAATTGGTCGATGATGGACCTTTCACAGGTAAGAGCTTGTTAAAACTATTTACTACTATCGACAGAGGTTCAAAGCTATTAACCGTAGCAGGAAAGATTTTTTCTTATGAAGATATAGAAATTTTACAAAATAATAATGTTGACTTTTTCTGTTTAGGAAGAGCTGCAATTTTAGATCATCAATTTCCAAACCGCCTCAAGGCTGAAGGATCAAACTTTCAGCCCTACTCTGCTCCTGTTACAAGGGATCATCTTTTGAAAGAAGGTTTATCAGAAACATTTGTCAACTATATGACTACCTGGAAAAATTTTGTAAGTGAATCAGCATGAACTACGACCCATCTGATCCAAATACTTTGGCTAATCCATATCCCTATTTCTTGGCACTTAGAAATGAAGATCCTATACACTGGCACACGAAATTGAAATCATGGATAATTACGAGATACGACGACGTTAGATCTATACTTTCCAGTGATAATATTACTGTTGATAGGTTAAATAACTTTTATAGTAAACTCCCTACCAAGGAAGCAAAGCTATTGGCAGAAATTGTAAAATATTTAAATCTATGGGCTGCATTCAGGAATCCTCCTGATCATACCAGAATGAGAAAGATAATGATGGTTGCGTTCACAAGAAAATCTATTAACGAAATGCAACCAAAGATAAATGCTATAACGGATGCCACATTATCTAAACTAAAAAATATTAGAGAAATCGATTTAGTTAATCACTATGCTTCTCCCATTCCCGCACTTACTATAATGCACCTACTAGGCGTTCCAATAGACATGCTAGACGAATTTAAATCATGGTCGGATGATATGTCAAAATTTATTGGCGGCGCGAGGAATGATAAGCATAAGTATGAGAAAGCGTCTCGTGGATGTAGAAAAATGGTTTCTTTCTTTAGGGAAATTATTGAAGAGCGGAGAGCAAATCCTTCCGAGGGTTTTCTAATGGATTTGATAAATGCATCTGTTGCAAACGACAAGTTTTCTGATGATGAGTTGATTGCGACTTGCATGTTAATTTTATTTGCTGGTCATGAAACCACGACCAATCTTATATCAAACGGGATTCTCACTCTGATTAAAAATCCATTAGAACTTTCAAAACTTCTTAAAAACCCCGATCTACTTGATCTTACCATAGAAGAAATAATGAGATATGACGGGCCAACAAACTCGCTCGTAAGAAATGTGGAAAAAGAACATGAACTTCATAATAAAACACTCAAAAAAGGTGATAGAGTGTTTGCCATGGTTTCTAGTGCAAACAGAGACGAAAATATCTTTGACAAACCAGATGTTTTTAAAATCGATCGTTCACCGAATAGACATTTAACATTTGGGTATGGTCCTCATCTTTGTATTGGTGCTGCCCTCGCCAGAGAGGAAGGACGTATCGCTATATTAAATTTCTTTAAGCAATATCCAACAACTAGGCTGAAAGCGGAGAATTCCTTTGAATGGATTGATGCAATGGTGCCCCGCGGTCTTAAAAAGTTGGACGTTAATTTGACCTAAAAAAGGAGGATAAATTGGAAGCCTATCTCATTGCCACCGCATGCACCAAGTTCGAGAAAAAAGCAGATCAGACATTTAAAAGCCTTACGGAAGAGGTTTATTGCGACTTACTAAAATCAGCTAAAGTAGAAAATGGTAATATGATTGGACAAGCATGGTTTGGTAATTGTGGAATGGGTACTTTCGGACAAAATAATATTAGAGGTCAAGTTTGCTTTACTCCTCTGGTACAAAAAAAACTATTCCCTGAAAGAGTTGGCATTATCAATGTAGAAGGAGGTTGTGCTACAGGGTCAATGGCATTTCATGGAGCTTGGAAAGATGTTATTTCTGGAACAGAGGACGTGTCTTTAGCAATAGGTGTTGAGAAAATATACCAGCCCAATCAACCGGAGAAAATTCAAGAAATATATGATGGAGGCATTGATCAATTTGATCGGAATGATTGGCTAGAATTTTATGAATCAATTGGTAATGAACTTGGGAAACCTTTTGACCCTGAAAATAAAAAAGGGACAATTTTCATGGATACGTATGGTCTTCAGGCTCTCTGGCATATGAAGACCTATGGAACTACTCAAGGGCAAATTGCTTTTGCAGCCTCGAAAAATCATTTTCATGGCTCCTTAAATGAGAAAGCTCAATATCAATTTGAAGTAAGCGTAGAGGATGTTTTAAAAGATAGAGAAATTTCATATCCACTAACAAGGGCAATGTGTGCGCCCATTGGAGATGGAGCAGCGGCAGCTCTTATTTGTTCCGAAAAAGGTCTAAAACACTTTCCAACAGAAATTCAACAAAGGGCTATAAAAATTAAGGCAAGTGTACTTTCTGGTGGAAAGTACCGAACCCCCCAAGAAACAGGATTATCTAGAGTGGCTGCAAAAAAGGCCTATAGACAGGCTGATCTAGAACCAAAAGATATTAATTTTGTTGAAGTCCATGACGCAACGTCGTTTTGTGAAATATATCAGCTTGAAATGCTTGGTTTTTGTGAGATTGGTTCAGGAGGAAAATTTGTTGAGGAAGGTCATACTCAACTTGGCGGCAAATTACCCGTTAATTTATCGGGAGGATTGGTGTCGAAGGGCCATCCTGTAGGTGCAACTGGATTATCAATGATACATGAACTAGCTGTGCAACTAAGGGGAGAAGCAGGAAAAAGGCAAAGCGTACGAAATAAGATTGGACTTGCAGAAAATGGTGGAGGCGTAATTGGCTTTGAAGAGGCTGCGTGTTCTGTAATAATTTTAGAGGGCACTCACTGAGACCAGTAAGGATCTCTTAGAACTCTTTTCAAGACTTTTCCCAAGGCATTTCTAGGAAACTCCTCCCTAATTTCAACCTTATACAATCTCTGATGTTTGGCCAACTTTTCGTTTGACCAATTTTTAATTTCGTCGCAATCTATTTCTACCCCATCCTTAGGAATAATAAGTGCTACGCACGTTTCTCCCCATTTTTCATGAGGAACGCCAATGACTGTAACGTCATTTATATCGGGATGCTTGCCAACTACCTCTTCAATGTCTACCGGAAATACGTTTAGGCCTCCCGATATTATCATATCTTTTTTTCTATCCAGTATGGTCAAAAACCCATCTTCATCCAAGCTACCAATATCTCCAGATTTTATAAAACTTCTACCCCTATTATCAGTCCAGATAAGGCTATTTGTTAGTTCGACTTCACTATAGTATTCCTTCATCATTCCGGCTCCATAACCCGCTATCTCACCCGCTACATCTGGAGAACACTCATTGCCTTTTTCATCAATAATTTTTATTTCAAACCCTAAGACGGGAGTGCCAACAGAACTAAATTTTTTCCTTTGATCATGAGGTTTTAACATTGTAGCGAATCCTTCAGAAAATCCGTACAGCTCAAATAGGTTTTCGCTCATACTGGTTAAAATATTTTCCTTCACGTCAAGCCTTAGCGGAGACCCTGCTGACAAGATCGTTTTTAAAGAACTAAAACTATCTTTTGCAAGGTTTTCTAAAGATAAGATTGCACTAAATTGTGGCGGAACGAGGAACGTATGTGTTATTCTTTCTCTCTGAACCAAATCTACAAAAGCTTTTGGATCAAAACCAGTCATAACGTGAAGGGTGCCCCCGACAAATAATGTGGGAAGCATCATTAGCCATGTGCCATTTGAATAAAGTGCTGTTGTCGTGAGAGACTTACATTCTGAATTGAACGACATTTCGATCGCATTAGATGTTGCCCAATGACTTCTTGCTCTATGCGTTTGAACTATGCCTTTTGGAACACCAGTTGTTCCTGATGAATAAATAATATTAAAATTATCTTCTGGCTTGCAATTATAGTCGAAACCATAGTCTTTCTCTTCAGAAGAAATTTTTTCCCAACAATCTAACTCTCCACCTAATAAAAGTAACTTACCTTCGTCAATATTTTTAAATTGTGCTAAATCTGAAGTTACTAAATCTATAAAGTCATTATCTACGATAAATAATTTTGCATCACTATTATTTACTAAAACAGTTATTTGTTCTTTAGTTAAAAGGCCAGAGAGAGGTACAACACACGCTCCCATTTTCACTATACCAAAAATTAGCTCAAGTATTTCGGGCCGATTACCTATTAAGAGGGCGACATTATCTCCCTTATGAACACCGATTTTCTTAAAAAAATTTGCTACCTTGTTAATATTTTGTCTAAAATCTTTCCACAGCCTCGTTATTTCACCACAGCATATAGCTGGCTTCTCAGGTTGATAAGTGCCGTGGGTCTCAATTACATTTAAAATATCGAAATGAGTATTATCAATCATGTTTAAGACTCCGATTTTAATATTAAAAGCAATATTTATAATTTATTATAGGCTTTATAATAATAGAGAAAAAAAAATTAAAGAAATCAATTTATGGCGAAATTATTTATTTTTACCACTTTTCTAATTTGTGTCTGGAGTACAATAGCTCTTGGGTTTTCCACGACTGCTAAGACAGCATTGGTTGTTGATAACACAACTGGCGAAGTTTTACTCTCTAAAGATATTGATCGACCAATTCCCCCAGCTTCAATGTCAAAATTGATGACACTGTGGATGGTATTTGAAAGTTTGGACGAAGGCAAAATAGAACTGGATGACACTTTCAGAGTGTCAAAAAAAGCCTGGAAAAAGGGTGGGTCTAAGATGTTTCTCAGAGAAGGGGAATACGTCACAATTAAAAACCTAATTAAGGGGGTTATTATCCAATCGGGAAATGATGCATGCATCGTATTAGCCGAGGGAATAGCTGGAACAGAAGCGAATTTTGCAGAACTAATGAACATAAGAGCGAAGGAAATTGGATTGAGAAGCTCAAACTTTACAAATTCAACAGGTTGGCCCGACCCTGAACACAAAATGTCTTCGAAAGATCTTATTACCTTGGCAAATAGAATAAGGGAAGAATACCCTTCCTATTACAAAATATTTGATGATCTAGAGTTTACCTGGGACAATATTTCTCAAAAAAATAGAAATCCTCTGCTTTTCATGAACCTAGGTGCCGATGGGTTGAAAACAGGATATACGGAGGAGGCTGGTTATGGATTAATTGCTTCAGTAAAACAAAACAAAAGACGAGTAACTTTTGTTATTACCGGTCTTAACTCAGTTGAACAAAGAGCACGCGAAGCTAAAGGCATAACAACATGGGCTTTCAAGAAGTTTCAATTGAAAACATATTTTAAAAAGAACTCTATCATTTTGGAAGCGCCCGTTTGGAGAGGTAAAAAAGAAAGCGTGAAGATATCTGCAACAAATGATGTTCAGACACTTCTTGCCTCTGATGCTAAAGAAGGAACTGAGATGCAAATTGTTTTAAAAGAACCGCTAGTAGCTCCTTTGAAGAAAGGGCAAAAAATAAACGGTCACTTGGTAATCAAAAGAGCTCCCCTTGTCAAAATGGGTGTAGAGAAAAAACAATTAATTTTTCCAATAGAAGTTGGTGAAGATTTAGAAAGAGGAGGATTGGCAAATAAACTGGCAACTAATCTGGATATTTTGAAATCTAAACTTTTCTCCATTCTTGGATCTAAATAATGAAAGGTATATTTATTAGTTTTGAAGGGATTGATGGCTGTGGAAAATCTACTCAAATAAATCTTCTTGCAAAATACTTTGCGAAGCAGAAAAAATCTTTTGTTAAGACCGAGGAACCGGGCGGTACTGAAGGAGCAAATGAAATAAGAAAAATCCTTCTCAGGGAGAATAATTTTCAGTGGTCGGTTGAGACAGAGGCATTGCTTTTCATGGCTGCCAGAAATGATCATGTCGAAAAAGTTATTAAACCAGCCATTGAAAACAATAAAATTGTTATATGTGACCGTTTCATGGATAGCACAATAGTTTATCAAGGAATGCGAAGCCCTCAGGCAAAAAAATTGAGCCTAATATTATTTGACCTTATAGGTATTAATCCAGATATTACATTTCTTGTTGATATGGATCCTGAAATAGCTTTAGACCGTGCATTAAATAGGGCAACTGACGAGGATAGATTTGAAAACTATGGAATTAACTTTCAACGCCAACTTAGACAAAAATTCTTAGATATTGCAAAAAAACATAGTGACAGAATAAAGATAATTGATGGGAATCGATCGCAACAGCAAATATCTGCCCAAATAATCGAAAACATAGATACCCTAGTTAAGTGATATGATAGAAAAAGAAAATCACAAGTTCACAGGACCATCAAATGGGGATAATTCCTTTCTTTTTGGACATAATGAACAAATAGCTTTCCTGCTTAATTGCATGAGGACTAATCGAATTCCTAACGCATGGCTTTTTCACGGACCGGCGGGGATAGGTAAAGCTTCTCTTGCATTAAATGTGGCAAAAGTGTTAACAAATAATAGCGTAGTCAAAGAAGGCAGTCTGAGTTATCTTTCTGAAAAAGATATAAGAAATCCAAGTGCTTCTCTTCGATTAGGCAATATTTTCTTCTGCAAAAGAAAATGGGATGACAAAAAGAAGCTTTTTCAAAAGAATATCTCTATTGATGATATACGAGAACTTGGTAGAAAATTCTATTTATCTTCAGCTGACAACTCTTACAAAGTCTGCATAGTTGATACCACAGAAGATCTAAACATTTCTGCATCAAATTCCCTATTAAAAATGCTTGAAGAACCACCAAAAAATACTCTATTCATTTTAGTGTCAAACAATAAGCAATCTATCCTGCCAACCATTCTTTCAAGATGTCAAAAAATTAGCTTCCAAAGACTGAATGAGGATGACCTTCAGAATATATCTGTGGGCTTATTTGAAGAAAATCACCTTGATCTATTGAAGAGAACTGGTGCTCTGACATCTTGCGATGGATCTGTAAAAAAGCTGCTTAACTTTTTAGACAAAGGTTATACACTATTTTTTAATAGCATGAAGGAGTTATTATTGGATCTACCAAACCTTAACAAAAGAAAAGCTATTAAATTATTAACTGGTAACAAAGAATACCTTGGTAACGACGATCCTGATAAATCCGCGTTTGGTGTTATTTTAAGGTTAATTGCGTCTCTCGCAAAAAATGAAATCGATTTGCTGATAAATAATAAATCAGTTAATGAAGAGATCAATCTTATAGCGGCTCATTTGTATCCACAAATTTCACTTTTGAGACATCAATCAGTGGAGTACAATATTGAAACTAAAAAAGTTCTCTTCCTAGTCCTTAACATGATAGAATCGGCCTTTGAAAAATACAAAAAATAATAAATCAGTTATAGTAGATAGCCACTGTCATTTGGATTTCAGGAATTTGAACAACGATCTATCTAATGTTCTGAGTAGGGCGAAGTCTGAGGGCGTTCATAGGGTGTTAACTATTGGGACAAACTATAGAGAAATAAGTGAGACTATTTCTTTAAGCGAAAGATTCGAAGAAATATTTTTTGCAACGGGTGTACATCCTAACCAGCCATCAGATGATCTAAAATTTAACAGTTACGATTTGTTATCGATTTGTCGACATACAAAAATGATTGGAGTGGGTGAAACTGGTTTAGATTTTCACTATTCTCGAGATAGTAAAAAAGATCAAATAAAATCATTGATACAGCATATTGAAGTAGCGAAAGAGGCAGATCTACCAGTTATCATTCATGCAAGAAACGCAGATACAGAGATTGGGAAAATTTTATCTGAGCAATATCATAAAAGTTCTTTTAAATGTGTTATGCACTGCTTTTCTTCCGGCTCCTATCTGGCAGAGAAGGTAATTGACTTAGGTTTTTATCTTTCAATGTCAGGCATTATTACTTTTAAAAATTCTCAAGATCTTAGAGAAATATTTGCAAAGGTACCGTTAGATAAAGTCTTAGTTGAAACTGACAGCCCCTATCTAGCCCCAGTACCACATCGTGGAAAATCCAACGAACCAGCTTTTATTTCTTTTATTGCAAAAAAAGGAGCAGAAGTTCTTGACGTTGACGAAGACTTTTTCAGAACTCAAACTACAAAAAATTTTTTCACTCTCTTTAAGAAAGCAATTTAGCTGTGTCATATCAATTTAGAATTTTGGGTTGTGGGTCATCTGGTGGAGTTCCAAGAGTCGGTTTTGGTTGGGGCAAATGTGATCCAATGAATAAAAAAAATAGACGGTCAAGGTGCTCTTTGCTTGTCGAAAGAACTACAAGCTCAAAAAACACAACTGTACTTATAGATACTGGTCCAGATATGAGAGAACAACTTTTACAAGCAAAAGTTACTAACTTAGATGCCGTATTATACACTCACTCACATGCCGATCATGTTCATGGTATAGATGATTTAAGGACACTAGCCTACAGAAAAAAAGAAAAAATTCCTGTATGGGCAGATAAAATAACCCAGGAAAGATTATTACAAGGTTTCTCATATATTTTTCAAACGCCAAAAAAAAGTAAGTATCCACCTATTTGTAAATTGAATCTAATTAAGGCAAAAGACGTAAAAATTCAGGGTGCTGGAGGTGAAATCACCTTTCAACCTTTATTGGTTAATCATGGTGATATAGACTCTTTAGGTTTTAAAATAGATAAATTGGCCTATATCCCTGATGTTCTAAATATACCGCTCGCCACTTGGAAGGAATTAGAAAATCTTGATATTCTCATAATTGATGCCCTTCGTAGAGATCCTCATCCATCTCATACTCACTTAGAAAAAACACTTCACTGGCTTAAAAAGTTGAATCCAAAACGAGCTATTTTAACTAACTTACACAATGATCTTGATTATTCAGAACTGAAAAAAGAGTTGCCAAAAGACGTTGAACCAGCATTTGATGGGCTTGAAGTAAAACTGAAATAATGCTCTTTGAGATCGCTTTTGTAATTCTGCCAGTTTTCATATTAGTATCAATAGGCTTCATTTCATCCTATATCCAGTTATTGAAGAGGCACTCAGTTGATGGCCTGACTAAATTTTGTCAGGATTTTGGTATACCTTTTCTTTTATTTTTTAACTTAGCGATTCTTGACCTAAATAAAGCCTTCGATTTCAGAATCTTAATTTGTTTCTATAGCTCAATGGTAATTTCATTTTTTATAATAAGCTGTGCTAGCTATTTCATATTTAAGCAACCTTACAAGAGTTCCATAATTCTTGGATTTTGTGCGATGTTTTCTAATGGAGTTTTGTTGGGTCTACCCATTAGTGAACTGGCCTATGGAGCCGACAGTCTTTTCATTAATTATTCAATTATTATTGGACATGCGCCACTTTGCTATTTGGTTGGCATAGCATTTATAGAGGTCGCTAATGCCAATAATAAAAAAAACACATTTCTAGTTTCTCTAAAAAGTGCTTTCAAAGCAATTTTTCTAAATAACCTAGCTATTGGAATTTTATTAGGTATAAGTTTTAACTTACTAAAATTAGAATTTTCAATACATACTGAGGATTTATTAAAGAAAGGAACAGTATGGATCATACCTATTTCACTTTTTACAATGGGAGGCGTTTTATACTACTATAGAATGACCAACTCTTTTAAAATACCTTTTACAATAATATTTACCTCTTTATTTATTCAGCCTGCAGTTGTTTATCTACTAGGCTTCTATTCTTGGGATATTGAAATAGAATTACTGAGAAATGGAGTAGTCATGGCTGCCATGGCTCCTGGATTAAATGCTTATTTTTTTGCTAACATTTACGGTCAATGCAGAGATTTAGTAGCTACTACTATTTTAATTTCAACTGGACTTACTATTTTTACTTCGTCTTTCTGGATCTACTTTTTATCCTAAACTAGTTTCCATAGTGGGTGCTATATGACTGTTCGCATAGCTTATAGATCAAATCATCTTTACCCAGTCCATCTCCAGCCTGTCTAGCGCAGTGCGTTTCAACAGCAGCTGCCCTATTTCCACCTAAATAGTCGGCGGGACTATTGAAATAAGTTGGTCCGGAACAACATGAGAGCACGCTTAATGTGATCAGAATACAAACTATTTTTTTCATTCTACTGCCTCATATCGAAGTCCAAATAATTCATACACTCTTTAAATTTTTTTTCAATACATTTTCTTGATAGCTTTTCAGCTCTCTTTATTTGGTCTGCGGACATCTTTGTTTCTAGCTCAGTCCTTAACTGAATACTTCTACTAATACTTCCAATATCTCTTGAAAGTAAGGTTGCCAAATTGCAACTGACGTGGGCAAGAGTAAAGTTTCTGTCTACGCCACGTCCTAAAATAAAATTTGTAGCTAGCGCTAAGTGTGCTTCTGGATTTCCTAATTGAGCTGATTTTGAAAACCAGAAGTGACTTTCTTGAAAATTTCCAAATTCTTCTTGTAATAAAGATGCGAGTCTAAATTGAGCAATATCATGTTGATTAAATGCCGCTTGCGAATACCAATAAAGAGCTTTTTCTTTATCAATCTTTGTTCCTTCACCCTTTTCATACTTCAGTCCAACATTGATTTGCGCCTGTATGTGACCAGAAGAAGCTGCTTTTGTAAAGAAGGATAAAGCTTCTTTATCATTCTGCAAAACTCCATCATACAAGAAGCCCAAAAGAAAATCAGCCTCTCTACTCCCTACTTCAGAGGCAGATTTCCAACTCTGCAACGCATCAGCATAGTTTCCTTTATCATAAAAATTCAGTCCTTGCCTTATTAAGCTTTTAGGCGAGCCTGCTAAAGTAAGCCCACTGTACATATATAGCCAAAAGAATAAAAAGATCGTGGTTATTTTTAAAAAAACATTTTTATCAAATATTGTTGACATGATTTCGTTATTTAATAATGAGATCCTTTAGTTATATAGATAATTGTATTTAAATCATATTTTATTCATTTTGTCTTTTATTGAATGTTTTCCATAAAATCTGTGGAAAACCCTGTGAATTAGTAAGAAAATATTTTACTAAACCTTTGTTCGATAATAACTTCACCCTATATGCCTAAAACTTAGGCACCATAAAAATAAATACTTGAAAAAGACAATAACTTTTGTAGGTATGCAGTATTTAGATTGGAGAAGCAATATGGTTAAAGAAATAGAGCATGATGAAATGAGCGAAGCCGCAGAATCTGGCAAGATGCACAATATTACTTCAAAGGCTGGAAGACTGGCTATGGAATTAGCAGCAGAAAAAAAGCGTCTTGCACAAGAACTTGAAGAATTACAGGGAGAATACGATGATATAAAACCCCTGACACCGACAGGAACAAGAGATTGGTATGTAAAGTGGAGCTCAATGATTTTAGGAGTTATTGGAGTATTTCTTATCTCTGCCGAAGTATACCTTTTTGGGCAGCTAGCTTACTTGATTAGTGCAATAGGATGGATTTATGTAGGTATGCAGTGGGGAGATCGAGCCATTATGATTGGGTCTGCTATAAGTGCTACTGCCGTCGCTATGTTTTTAATAGAAAACCCTTTGCTCTTTAGCCAACTGCTTGATTAAGAAAAATAATTGGCTTACATATGAAACTTAAATCGATTTCAGAGACATATTAATCTTTTTAAAAGATTCACTTGCTACATTGAGGGGTCGACCAGCCAATAAGCCTCCATCGACGACAAAATCTTGGCCAGTTACAAATGTACTTTCATCACTAGCGAGATATATAGCCAAGTTAGCAATATCTTCTGGCAATCCTGCTCTGGATATTGGTTGAAAATCATTGAAGGCTTTGCTTGATTTAAGATGATCATCACTTAAAGAGAGTTTTTCGCCCGATAATTTCTGACCAACACCAAATATTTCGGTTATTATTGCTCCAGGAGAAATCGAGTTAACTCGTATATTATATTTCGCCAATTCAAGAGAGGTAACCTTGCTGAAGTGTATAACCCCTGCTTTGGCTGCCGAATAAACGGAACCACCACAGCCTCCCCAATGGCCCGCAATACTCGCTGTGTTCACTATGCTTCCACTGTTCTGCTTACTCATAATTCTTGTCGCTTCTCTGGTACCAATAATGACACTAGTCAGAAGAAGATCCAGACTATGCTTTATTTTATCGTAAGAAATATCTTCAATATTTCTAACAAAATCTGGTGCACCCGCATTATTGAACATAGCGTCAATTTTTCCGTAGTAACTAAATACTTCTTCAACGAGTGTACAGATCTGATCTTCGTATAATACATCACACTTGATAAATCGGCACCTCTCTCCTAACTCCATCACAATTTTTTTTCCTTCATCTTCTCTCCTACCAGAAATCACCACTTCAGCTCCTTCAGAAATTGAATATTTTGCTATTTCTAGCCCTATACCGCTTGTAGCTCCCGTAATAACAACTACTTTATCCAGTAATCTTTTCACCATAACCAATCCTATCTTTTATGTTTGTTTTTTTATTGAAGATATTTCTTTTCTTTCATAAATATTTTAATTCTCTCTATACCATTTAATATCTCGGGTGTGCTTCTAGCATAAGATAACCTAATCTTTGACTTTCCATTTATTGGATCAAAATCTATCCCAGGTGTTATCGCTACCCCTCCAACATCTAACATTTTTTTTACAAAATCATAGCTATCAGACGAAAACTCACTGATATCTATATATAAATAAAAGGCACCGTCTGGCGGCGCTATATTATTAAAACCAAATTCAGGTAACGCATTTAATAAATGCTCTCTATTCTTTCTGTAAGTCATGAGGTTTTTTTCTAATTCCACTTTACCTTCAAAAGCTCCAATAGCTAAAATTTGACTGGCGTGAGAAGCACATATGAACATATTTTGCTGTATTCTTTCAACTATCCTTACATGTTCTTTAGGAACAACAATCCAACCTATTCTCCAGCCTGTCATCGAAAAATATTTCGAAAATGAGTTTATAATATAGCAGTTATTACTAAACTCTAAGACAGTTGAAGGTTGCATATCGTATTGTATGCCGTGGTATATTTCATCACTAATTAGTGAGATCTTTCTATCTGCACAATAATTCACTAAAGCCTCTAAAGGCTCTCTATCAATCATAGATCCAGTAGGATTTCCTGGTGAGGCAATTAATAAGCCATTTATATTATTACGGCTTAGATCACTCGGAGTAGGTTGAAATTTATTTTTTTCAGTAGTATTTATAAGCACCGGATCTAAATTGAGGGTTTTCATTATTTGCCGATAACTGGGATAGCCTGGATTAGCTAACCCTACTTTGTCAAGCTTGTCAAAGAGTGCGGTAAAAGCAAGGATAAACCCTGCCGATGAGCCCCCAGTTATTATAATCCTGTTCCAATCGACATCTAGTCCATACCAATCGCCATATAATTCAGCAATTTTTTTTCGTAAATCAGGCAGCCCTAGAGCTACTGTATAACCCATTGGATTATCTTCCATGGCTTTCTTTAAGAAGTCCTTAGCAGCTTCTGGCGCTGAGGTCCCTGGCTGTCCAACTTCCATATGTACCACTGTTTTTCCTTTTTGCTCAATTGAATTAGCTCTTTCCATGATATCCATCACGATGAATGGATTTATTATGCTTCTCTTGGAACTTTTCATATTCTTTGATTATTAAAAACTTTCAGTTTTGCCATAATGTATTATATAACCAACTTATTCATTAAGTAATTCACAGTTTTCTAGACCAACTACCATACAATCTTCAGCGAGCTTCTTAGATTTAGTTATATTAGCCTCAGAAATGCCAAATTCATCTTCAATAATTAAATGATAACCTATATCAACTTTATTATCGATTAAAGCTGCAAGATAAAAAAAAGTATGTGCAGCAACTAAGTCATTTTTTACCTTTTCGTTGTAAGCATATAGATTCCCTAAAAATTCAAGTGCTGGGGGATACCCAGCTTTTGCAGACAATTTTAAGTAACTAAGCCCTCCAAGAATGTCTGCATCAACAGTCTGATCTATAGGTGAAACGAGCATATTACCTATAAAATAATTAGCAAATTTATTACCTCTTTGTGCTAGGGGAAATAATACTTCATAAGTTTCCAAATGACTATTTGCGTAAAAAAGGGATATAATTTCCTCTTCATTCATAATGCACTCGTTTTTACTAACTCTCCGAGGAGTTGTGCTTTTTGGCTATGGTTTTCTCTCGACTTCCTCTTGGATCAATCCAACCAATGTTACCATCCTTCCTGTAGTAAACTAAGTTTAATCCTGAATGCGAAGCATTTCTGAAAAATATGCAACTTTCATTTTCTAATTCTAGGCGAATAACAGCTTGTTCAACTGTCATTTCGTCTATCTTGTAAGATAATTCTGCAATCACAGGCATACTATCCCCATCGTTACCATCTATCTCATCTTCATCTAAATTCAAAACACTTTGATAAATCCTTAATGGTTCATCAGTTGATGAAATATTTTTATTTTCAATATTCCTGTGACTTTTCATCCTTCTATGATAACGCCTTAGTTTTTTTTCTATATGATCTAAGGCATCCTCATAACTGGTATTCGCATCCTTTCCTCTACCGGTTGCATCTAATTCAATTTTATTCTTAAGATATATTTTTAACTTAGCTTTGAAGTTCCCAATTCTTTTTTCTAAAGTTATTTGAGTGCTGACGGCGTCATATGAATATTTGTTAAGAACTTCGCCTATCCTAGCACTACTGTAAACTTGAAATGATTCTCCAAGTTCAATATTTTTACCAACTATTTTTATATTCAAATTTAATTCACTCTCCCACGTTCATTATATATCAATTCATAAAAAAAAATAGCGTTTGTTAAAAATCAGACGGTGTCTTATATCATTTCTACGCTATTATCATTCTGATCTTTGTAAATAATTTTTCTTTATTTTCAGATTGAAATGGTAAATAAAGAGCTTAAAAACGCTTTGACAAAAAAATGAAAATCAAGATAGACACAATAAGGCGCGCTAGTAAGGAATTGATAGGTAATATAATTAGAACACCTACTATTCGATCTCAGCATTTAAGTAGTGAAATCAATGGAGAAGTTTTTCTTAAATTAGAAAACCTTCAATATACATCTTCTTTCAAAGTTAGAGGAGCTTACACTTCCATAACACGTTTAAAAGAAGAACAAAAAAAAATGGGCGTAATTGCTATGTCTGCGGGCAACCATGCCCAAGCTGTAGCTTGGTGGGCAAAAAAAGAACGCGTAAACGCGACAATTGTTATGCCAGAGCATGCTCCTTTATTCAAAGTAATGAAAACAAAAAGTTTAGGTGCAGACGTTATCCTAAGGGGACGCACTTTAAATGAGTCTCAAACGTATGTTTCCGAATTGGCAAACGATAAAAAATTGACCCTTATACATCCATATGACGATTATAACGTTGTAATTGGACAGGGCACCCTCGGACTAGAGTTCATGGCAGATATTAAAGATTTAGACCTATTAGTCATTCCTATTGGAGGGGGTGGATTGATATCAGGAGTATCAATAGTGGCCAAGGCTTTGAACCCCAACATAAAAATATATGGAGTGCAAACTGAAAAATTTCCCTCTATGTATAATGTACTTCACAATAAGGATCTTGCAATTTTGGGAGATACCTTGGCTGATGGTATAGCTGTAAAAAGGCCTGGGGAAATTACTTCGGAGATAATAAAAGATAATGTTGATGATATTTTGCTCATTAACGAATTTGAGCTCGAAAAAGCAATTAGCTCTTTATTTGAAAACGAGAGAGTTGTTGCTGAAGGAGCAGGCGCTGCAGGTGTAGCGGCAATAATGAACAATAAAGACAAATTTTCTGGTAAAAAAGTAGGAACAGTTATTTGTGGAGGTAACATTGATGCTAGGCTATTTGCCAGCATATTAAACCGAAAGCTCTTGATGGATGGAAGGATGACAAAAGTACGGATCGATATAATTGATGAGCCTGGAATGTTAGCTAGAATATCAAATTTAATTGCTAAGTATGGGGGCAACATAATTGAAATCTATCACCAAAGAATGTTTAATGACGTTCCAGTTAAAAATGCAAAAATTGATGCTATTATCGAAGCGTTAAGCGTAGAACACATTGCCTCTATCATCAAGGCACTAAGGGAAGACGGGTTTCAGGTGTCAGAAATAATGGAAAAATCTTAACTTTCTAATTGTTTGACATATATCCACTTTTATCTATTTTTAAGGCATGAAGTTAAAAGATATTGTTTTTAAATCAAAAAAAATAAATAAAGCCTTTGCGTGGGCGGCTCACATTTTTACTGCATCAGGACTAATTTTTGGGTTTCTAGGCCTTATAGCAATATTAAATGGTGAACAAACCTTAGCTTTTTTATTTATGGGTTTTGCTTTAGTTATTGATGGCGTCGATGGCACTCTAGCTAGATACGTCAACGTGGAAGAAGCACTTCCAGAAGTAGATGGGAGCACTTTAGACAATGTTATAGACATGTTTAACTACTCAATACTACCTGTATTGATGATTTATTGGTTTTCAATGGTTCCGTATAATCTCGTTCATATAACCTGTATTTCTATTTTATTGGCTAGTTGTTATACGTTTTCTGATAAGAATATGAAAACAACAGATTATTACTTTAAGGGCTTTTCTGCGCTTTGGAATCTGTTGGTTTTCTTTCTTTTTATTTTAGATCTCGGGCTCTGGTTTAATTTCGGAGCTATATGCTTATGCTTAATATTGACGTTCATTCCGATAAAAATCATTCACCCATTCAGAGTTAAAGAGCTACGCAATTCTTCAATACTGATGGTAGGAATATGGTCCACAAGCGCAGTTTTTCTAATACTGCATAAACACAGTTTCTTGTTGCACCAATTTCATACTATGATTCTTGGACTATGGCTAATTAGCACGGCTTATTTTGTATGGATCTCCCTAAGGAGATCCTTTAAACAAAATACTTAATTAAGAACCAACTTGACTCAAATATTTTTCGAGCCGCTCTTTAGATTTTTTTGGAACTTTTTGTCCTTTCAGAAAATCTGTAGGATCTGCAGAGTCTCCAACTTGGATTAAAGCCACCATTCCATTCGCATAATGAGGTGTGCACCGAATTCCGTAGAGTCCCTCAACTTCCACCGTATAACTAAATTTCTTATTAATTTTACTCTTAAACTTTTTTGCCCCCTCGGGTATTAATCCTTTTATGGAAGCAGCCATATGCCCCTTATCCGTCGGTAGAAAAATTATGTTGTCGCCTACTTGGGCTTTTATAAAGGAAGGCTCAAATATCATTTTTCCTTCTTCGCCCTTATTTAGCATTTTTACTTCAATGTCAGCTGCGAAAACCGCGGCAGATACTAAAAAACTAGCCAACAATGTTATCGTTAATGAAAAAAGTCTCATATTATCCTCCTATACAATATGTAACTCACAAGCTGTAACATGGAGTAAATTTAAGTAGTGTCAACCAAAAATATAAAAACCCAAGAAGATTATTTTTTAATTAGACTGCATATTTTTTAATTAGACTGCAGTTTTTTTTGTCGTCGCACAAATATGAAACTTTGGACGCAAAAATATACATAAACAAATCCTGTGAACAAAAGCATAAGCTTTGATAGTCCTGCATAATAATTAGTAAACATGCCTCTAAAAAAATCGAGCCCACCCAAAAAAGCGATTATGCCGATAAATACTGCTATATGCATCAAAGCCTTCCTAAATGTCGGTTTTATCATTGATAAAAAGCCAATAAACGCAAGTGGTACCCCGATGAAGGCAGGTATCATTGACGTTATAGAAGAACTCCCAGAAATTAATGATATAGAAATACCCCAAATGACCATAAACAAGCCATAAAGTGTTGTCAAAAACTCTATAGATAACGAGAAGACCCTAAAATCTTGGATATTATGAGTATTTTCAGACATCTAATTTCCTCCATTATGTTGTTTTAAGTGTTCCAAATCGCAAATATCTAGGCATTTGATATTCGTTGCTTCAAGAACAACTTTAGGTGCTTTACCTGCCATTCTAGCTTCTTCCCACCTTGCTGCACATAGACACCAACGATCCCCATCCTTCAAACCTTCAAATTTATATTCTGGTCTAGGCGTAGATAGGTCATTTCCTCTTTCTTTTGAAAACTCAAGGAACTCTGCTGTCATTATTGCACAAACAGTATGACTTCCTATGTCTCTGGGATCCCAGCTACAACAACCGTCTCTTAAAAACCCAGTTAATGGGTCACTAGAACAGGATTCGAGTGTTGAACCAATTACATTTAATTGTGATTTTCTTGGGTCAAAGTACTTTTTTTCATCAAACATATTTCACACTCCTTAAAACCTCATTAAGTTCTATTTTTTGTAACATTTTAAATAAATAGACCAACCTTAAATTATATCTAGCTGAGCGGAATACTATTGTCATTTTTCTTATTTTGGTACTCTTCCGATAAACTCTCATATATTGACGATATACGCTCAGATATTTTCAATAAATTATCTCTACTTGCTGGCTCTAGCATACTGATCAGCTCTTTTATTGCATAACATTTCCAAAAATAATTTTCTTTACTATATGCTCCATCCGACCTTCCAAATACTTCCGATAGAATGTCTAAATCATGAGCTATATTAAAAGCCTTTTTTGTATCTTGGTAATTAAAAAAATAGTAAATAGTATTAAACCCTGCCCAAGTAATAGCTGATAAACACATTGGGCAAGGCTCATGTGTTGACAAAAATATTAAATCATCTGTGGACCTATTTTTGTTTTCGGCAAAAAATTTGTTTAACGTAGATATTTCACCATGAAAAAGCGGGTTTTCAGTTTCTTGATTGACTCCAATAGTCATGGTTGCATAGTCACTTTTGTTTAAAATAGCGCCTCCAAAAACTTTATTACCTTTCGCAACGCCTTTTTTTGTTTCTGGAATTATTTCTTCTTCGATTACCCTTAAAGCTCTTTCTATGAAATTTTTCATAATGGTATGCCTACATAATTTTCGGCAAAATGCGCTTGTGCAAAGTTTGAATGAGACAGATAGTCTAATTCACTTATTTTTATTTTCCTGTCGAATTCTTTAGTCTCAGGAAACTCATGCATCAAAGTAGTCATCCACCAACTAAACCTCACCGCTTTCCATATTCTATTTAAAGCCGTTTTAGAGTAGTTAAATAATTTCTTATCACCCTCTCCTCTATAAAAGGCTATAATGCCCTCTGATAAATAATGCACATCTGACACCGCTAGGTTCAAACCCTTAGCTCCAGTTGGAGGCACAATGTGAGCAGCGTCTCCAACAAGAAAAAGATTGCCGTATTGAAGCGGCTCGACCACGAAACTCCTCAGCGGAGCAATAGATTTCTCAATTGAAGGGCCAGTCCTTAACTTACCCTTTGAATTCTCAGGCAGTCGTTTAATTAATTCCTTCCAAAAATAATCATCAGAATAGTCCTCTGCTTTGGTATTCACATCACACTGAAGATAGTATCTTGAAAGATTATTATTCCTCATGGAGCAT
>CACBNQ010000013.1 GCA_902540655.1 uncultured Alphaproteobacteria bacterium
CCATAGCTTTAAGATGTCCGAGTAACATTGTTGCGAACAAATTGATACGGGAATTAGAAAAACCCATAGCTGCGCCATCAGCAAATAAATCAGGGAAGCTTACCTGTACAAGTCCGGGAGATGTATTTGCTAAATTAAACAATAGCATAGATGCTCTTCTCAATGGAGGTGATGCCGAACTAGGACTGGAAAGCACAGTAGTCGATTGCTCAGTAGAAAAACCTAGTGTTCTTAGACTTGGAAATATTACGCTGGATGAAATATCTAGTTGTTTAGAATATGAACTTGCCCCCAGCTTGCAATCAGAAAAACAGATAAAAAGTCCGGGACAATTATTAAAGCACTATTCACCAAATGCTAAATTACTCCTAAATCAAAATGAACCTAATAGAGGGGATATATTTTTGAGCTTCGGGCCTCATCCAAAAGAAATTGATGGATTAACACTAACTGAGTCAAAGAACTTAGAAGAAGCCGCAAAAAACCTTTTCACTTTTCTTCATATTTTAGATCGAATGAGCGAAGCTAAAGGTGGAGTTCCCATAAAGGTAGCTCCCATACCATCAAATGGTGTAGGAGCAGCAATAAACGATAGGCTATTTAGAGCTGTAGCGAAATAGTGTGATTTAGGAGGATCCAGCATACGAGGATAATTTAGAAGGATCAATGCCTATAAGCAATAAGGCATCGGTCCACTTCGTTCGATAATCGACGTCGAAAATAAGATTTTGAAATTTCTCTGATACAAACCAACTATCCCTCATAATTTCATCTTCTAATTGCCCAGTCGTCCAGCCAGAATAACCGAGTAAAAAAATTGCTTTTCTAGGCCCTTGTCCCTTCTGGATGTCATCTGTAATTTCTTTGGTACCTGTTACAGAAATTTCTTCACAAACCTTTATCGTTTTTTTGTCTATATAGTACTCAGGTGAATGGATCACAAACATCGCATTTGATGCCAGAGGTCCCCCTATAAATACGTCTTCATTAGTTAAGTATGGATTTTTTTTCTCGTAGCCTATATTGGCCCATATTGTCTCCAATCTAACATTTATAAGCGGCTTATTTAAAATAAAACCCATCGTGCCATTAGCATCATGATCACAAATAAGAATTATGCTCTTATCAAAAACACCATCCGATATTTCTGGCGACGAGATCAACAATTTTCCTTTATAGTTTTCATTAATCATTCTTAATTATAGATTGAAAAAAAAAATATGCATAAAATTAATAGAGTTACAAATAAGAGGAACAAAATTTTGTTAAAAATAATCTTTGTTTTTACTGTTCTTTTCGGCAACTTGACCTTTCTAAAACCAAGTTTTTCTCAGGCGAATATAGAGTATTATAATTTATCTGGAGATACCTCAACCAGGGGCGCTATAAGCATAGCATTTCCTAAGGGTTGGAGTACATATTGGAAGTTTCCAGGACCAAATGGCTTCATCCCTAAGATAAGAGTATTAACCGAAAAAAATCTTGAGTCATTTTCTATTTCTTGGCCATATCCAAAAAAATTAGGGCCTAAAAATTTTACGTATCTTGGTTACGATGATGACCTTTTGCTACCAATAGAAATAAAGAAATTAGATAAGCGAAAAAAGATACATTTACATTTGGATATCTCTTTTGGCATTTGCAAGAGTGTCTGTGTTGTTCAGAATAAAACTCTAGAGATAAGTGATGAGGGTGATCTTAATTATTTGGTTCTAGATAAGCTTTTAAAATCAAAAAACAGAATTGCAGTGACAACAAGTTTTGGCAGTTCTAATAAATGTATAATAAAGAAAAAGACGGATAAGGAATACCAAATCACTATTGAAAATAATTTTATGAGAAATAATGAATTAGTGAGTGGCGTATTAGTAGATTATAAGGGAAGCTCATGGATCATAGAAACACAGTCATTTTATCCAGAAATTGGTAGGGTAAAGGCATTACTTAAATCAGAAAATATTTCTAGAGATGATATAAGTATAGACAATTTTTCTCTTTTATATTTAGACGGAAAGATAGCTAAAAAAACTATTGGTTGTCCTTCTTAATCTTTTTTTAAAAAGTTGGCTTTCTGAATGAAAAAACTCTGTCTTGTATTAGTTTCATAAACACAAACCAAACATAAAATAATCCTACGCATACATAAGCAGTGAAAAAGATAAAGAAATATTCGAAAGAAAATAATACTTGCGCAACGATTAAAGATAATACTCCCAAAAGAAATATTAGAAAATAAGTTAAGTTTTTCCACCCATTCTGCCTATTAAGTCTTAGAGAAAAGACAAATCTAGTAAAGGACTTATAGAACTTATATAAATCATGCTGTACCGCTATGAAGACTGGTACTATTGTCAGCAGAATTACCATCCCAAAACCTAACCCAAAAACTAAAGTAATTACGGTTGGCTTTAAAAACTGAGCATCTCTCGATTGTTCGAAAAGTAAAGGCGCCAATCCAAAAACTGTTGTTAGCGTTGTCAAAAGTATAGGTCTTAATCTATCGCAGGTAGCTTTCGTAATTGCCCCTAGATTATCCATTTTTTTCCTGTATTCATTGAAAGTAGAAATCAACACGATTGAATCGTTGATAATAATTCCTGTCATTCCAATAAGCCCTATAATGCTAAACATCGATAAAGCTATGCCATAAACATAATGACCCCAGAGAGCTCCAATTAACCCGAAAGGGATTACCAACATAATAACCATTGGTCTAGACCAGCTTGCAAAAACCCACGCTAAAGTTAAATAAATGCCTAAAACGCATAAGAGAAAGGCAATAAGCGCCTCTCCTAAAAACCTGCGCTCCTGTTCTGCTAAACCCGTAAGTGTACTAATCACACCAAAGTTTTCTTCTATCGCAGGCAAAATTTCATTTGCTATCTTATCTTTTACAAACTCTGCTTGCTCTGCATCTTCTTCCGAAAGTTGTCCTGTGACCGTTATAAGTTTTTGCCCATCTTCTCTGGTCACAGATGAAAATCCATATTGGGCCCTTATTTTTACAATATCGGAAAGGCTTCCGTAATTACCACTCTTACTTCTAACTTTTGCGTTGTATATAAAATCACCCTTTGAGTCTTCTTTATCTAGTTCAAGTATAATTTTCCCTGTTTTATTTCCTTTTAAAAACGTTAAAGACTCAATACCATTTAATCTGTCTGATAGTTGCCTGCCTACACCATCTATGGTGAAACCAAGTTTTTTACCATAATCTGTAAGTGTCATAATATACTCTGTCTTATCATACCCTTGATTATCCTCTAAAGCAGATACCTCTTGATAGGGTGACAAAGATGCTTTCAATTGTTCGGCTGCAGCTTTCAAGTTTTTTGGATCTGATCCAGTTAAATTTATTGAGATACCGTCTGATCCTGGGCCAGAACCCCATCTTCTAAAACTAATAGTTTCAAGGAGTGGGCTTTTATTTACTTCATCCTGTAGAGTTGCGAGATATGTAAAAGATGAATAGGGCCTTGAGTCGGCGTCTATTAACTCAACGGTGAAAGAGCCAAGCAAATCTTTATCTCTATTTTCAGTGCCGGCTATTAGCCGTTCATTGCCACCAACTTGCATTATTCGAAAAGTAACAGGATTTCTACCATTATCTTTCTGGAAATCTTCGGCTACTTTTTTATTTGCTCTTTCTAGTTCCCTCAGCATGATAAGAGTATCGTTTCTTGTTGCTCCTGGAACCATCGCAATATTGGCCGTTAAACGCCCTATCTCCGGTGGATTCCAGAACCTCCATTTCACGTCACCCGAGACTAACAAACTAACTGAGCAAAATAAAAGTGACAGCATAAACACGAGACTAAGATATCGATACTGCAAATTCAGTTGAATAAAATTTCTAAAATACTTATTTTTAAATATTTCAAATTTTTCATTAAATTTTCGGCTGGGTGCATTATACCATTTAATGCGCTTGGCACTATTTCTCAGACTATGAAACATATGATTTGGAAGAATCAGAAAACACTCTAAAAGAGATGCAAGTAACACCAATATTACTGTATATGGGATGTCAGCAATCAATGAACCAAACCTGCCACCGATGAGTACTAATCCACTAAAAGCTAGCACAGTTGTTATCGTAGCTGTGAAAACTGGTAAGCCCATAAAAGTTGCTGCATTCTTAGCAGCATTATACGGGTTCTCCTTCAATATTGATGCTCTATAATCAGCATGTTCAGCCACTACAATCGCATCATCAACCACAATTCCCAAACATATTATTAAAGCAAAAAGTGATATCATATTTATTGAAATCCCAAGAAGGTACATAAACCCAAACGAAGCAAATAAAGCGACGGGAATTCCAACAGCAACCCAAAAGGCTGTCTCTGCATTCAGAAACAGAAACAGAAAAAACAAAACTAAAATTAATCCAACTATTCCATTAGAAATTAAAATATTCAATCTGTTTTTAATTGCCTCGGTACGGGTTCCTGACAATTCTATGGAAAGAGTATCTGGAGTATTTAACTGAAACTCTTCAATTGTGGCTTCAACTTTTTCTTGTATTTCTATTGCATCACCCTCTGACCCTCTGTCTACTCTTGTGATAATGGCAGGGTATTCACCCTTAAAAAATTCAACAGCCGGCGATCTGTCAACACTTATTGAGCCTATGTCTCCCAGTTTAATGTTTTCTCCCAATCCAAACGTTTTTACAGTTATGCCAGATAGGTCTATTTCTTGTGTTTTTTGTGCTCCAGCCTTTAACCTCGCCAAACCATCACTAGTTTCTCCTGCTGGTCTACTCGAAGCTCCTGTGCTAACAGCACCAGATAACTCACGAAGCGTTAAATTGTTTTTGATAAGACTACTTTCGGGGACTACTACTCTAACTATTGGGCTCATTCCCCCTTGAGTAGATGTTTTACTTATCCCTTTAGAATATAAAATTTGTAAGAACTGGTCTGAGTATTTTTCTAATTGTTGAACACTAAATGGGCCCGAGAAAACAACATTAGTTACTCGATCCCTCCATACTCTTCTTTTAATATCAATATTATCTATTTCGTCCGGTAAATTTTGTGCCTCTTCTACGGCAAGTTTAACATCATCTAATGCTTTTTCCATATCCCAATTTGAAATAAAATCTATCTTAATCCTTGATACACCTTCATAGGAGCGCGATACAATCTGTTCAACACCCTCTAACTCTAGCAAGCTTGGTTCGAGGAAACCGACAACACCAGAGTCCAAATCCTCTGCTCCAGCTCCCGGCCAATTAATACTGACA
Organism: uncultured Alphaproteobacteria bacterium; assembly: GCA_902540655.1. Lineage (GTDB taxonomy): Bacteria > Pseudomonadota > Alphaproteobacteria > Rhodobacterales > Rhodobacteraceae > CACIJG01. The sequence goes on from CACBNQ010000013.1 coordinate 5,252, forward strand.
TAAATCGTTTCGATAATCACATCAGGAAAGAATTGTGACCTCAGTTTATTTATTGAGAAAAGACCTAAAACAACAATTAAAACGAGAACAAGATTGGCTATCGTGCTATGTGCTATGAAATAACCAAAAAAAGATCCAAATAGGGTAGGTTTACTTTTTGTCTCCAATTCTCAACCACCCATTCGCTTTCTGAGCCTATCGACGACTTTTTTAGGAACAAGTTCTTGGCTTAATTGTTTCACTATTCTCTTTTTAACATCTTTTGGAATCCACTTATTATTTTCTACTGTACTTATAAGCTTATCTCTTTCTTCCTTGGATAACTTTATACTTTCACTTTTAGCAGGCTCTACACCCCTATTACCCTTGGACATATTAACTACTTTTACTTTTATGCCTGTATCTAGTTGTGGAGACCATTTAGTAACAAAGTTTCTATCAAATGGAAGATTAGTTGCCAAAACATGATTTTCTTGAAATCTCAGAACATCTAGTTTTATCTTTTCAAGTCGCAGGTCATCATTTACTAATAAAATAGTATTATTAGACCCTAAAGCAGAAAGTGGAAGCTTCGCTACGTCTTTTAACTTTGGTTCAAATATCTTAACATTTAGAAAATCACCTGGCTTGAAAAATGACGCATCTTCAACAGAAATGCTTGCAAAAACCTGCCTTCCTGTATTACCGCTATTCACGCGGCCTCCAACTCTTTCTATAACTCCAGAATATCCATTCTTTTTTTCTAAACCGACTGCTGAAAACTCTACGTTTAGTTTTAAAAAGTTACCCTCTCCATCTACTATTCTAGAATATTGGTTATCGGATAATGAGAATAAAACCTCTAGCGCCCCTGGATCAAGTATCGTACCCAGCCGGTCATTAAGTGATATTAAACGTCCACTTACAGCATTCACTTCATCTAGTATCCCTGAAAATGGAGCGAAAAATTTTGTGTCCGCTAATTGTCTTTTTGCTAAGCCGTATGCTACTTTTCTTCTTTCAACAAGAACCTGAGCTTTAAAAATCTTGTTTTCTGCTTGAACTTGAGAATTCTGTTTAGTGATCAGCGCACGGTCTGCATTTGTAAGGGCTAGAGACGCTTGCTCAAAAATAGTTTCCGATATTACCCCATTTTCTTTAAGTTTTTTCTGCCTTTCAAATGAAGATAACCGGATCGCTTTCTCTTTTTCAGCTGCTTGAAGATCCATTTGAGAAAGCTTAAAAAGTGTTCTTGCATTGATTAAATCACTTTCAGCATCACGTAAGTCTGTCTCTGCTATATTCAGGTTATCCTGATATTCTTTATCGTCAATAGAGAACAAAAAGTCACCTTTAACTACTGGAGAACCATCTCTAAAAATCTCAGCTACCTCGGATATTTTCCCAACAACAGGAGTCCTTATCTCTAATGTTCTCCAGCTCTTTACCTCCCCATAAGTGTAAATCACAGGTATTTCCTCAGTTTTCTTTATCTGGTCTGTGAAAACGGTATACTCCCTCTCAGCACTCTTTCTGTTTCCAGAGTAATTTTTATTTTTCTCAGTAAAAGAAGATGTAAAAGAAGTTACTGTGTAACCTAGAAAAATAAGAATAAGCCCGAACAAGACGAAAAATATTGATGCTCTTCCATAAAATTTCATATTTTTTTGTTATCCCAGTAAGTTCGTAAAAAACTATTATTTTTCACTCATAAGTCGAGGCATTATCTCTACAAAGTTACAAGGTAAATGTCTATAATCAAATTGTGGTTTAAGCAAATTTTCCCAAGCATCTCGACATGCTGACGGCGATCCTGGTAGAGCGAATAGATACGTTCCATTCCTTACTCCAGCACATGCTCGGCTTTGTAGTGCTGATGTCCCAATTTTTGCCATGGAGATTGCTGCAAACATAGATGAAAACGCTGTTATCTCTTTTTCATAAACTTGAGAGTGAGCCTCAACAGATACATCTCTTTTGGTCAGCCCTGTTCCACCTGTGCTTATAATCACATCAGTATCTGAACTCATACTCCAAGACACTAAAACATTTTTTATGTCAATGATTTCATCTCTAACAATAAGCTTGTGTATCACATTATGGCCCGCATCTACTACTGCATTGGATAAAAATGCGCCAGATTTATCTGTTGTGCTTGTTCTAGTATCTGAAACTGTGAGTATGGCTATATTTATGGATCTAAATTCTCGAGACGTATCATAGGAAGAGGTCATTTTTAATAGTCCTTCTTTTTTGTTTCCATTTTTCCCAAACAGTTTTTTTTACCTCTGGAACACTCATCATATATTGGAGTTCAGGAATTGAAAAATAATGATTTTTTTTTACAATTTGCCAGTCATTTTCTTCTTGTTTAGAAGTTATGTAAGAGGTTGCTTTATCTCCTACTAAAAGAACAAGTGAGGGTTTTAATATGCGCAATAAATTGATCAAGAACATTATGTGAAAAGATTGAAGATTCGTAAAATCAGACACATTATTTAAAGGAATTGGTAATATCGGAACAAAAATATACCCCACTTCTTTTTCACGTTCACCAGATAAAATACTAAATATAATATTATTGATTAAATTTCTTTTTTTGCCATCCAGAAAAGTATACTGAGCAAAGTCACTCCTAGTAGGTGGTTCATGAATAATCAAGATATTCATTTTTGTTGACTCAACTAATTCACTAAGACCCCAAAATTTCTTGATTTTAAACTTATTTATTAAATTGTTCCGCCAGTATTTATCTAACGCTTTAATATTATTAATTAGATTAAACTCTTTTCGAAAATCTTCATAATTCGATTTTTTACGTTCAGTTCCTCTAACTTCTTCGGTCTTCTTGAACGCAGAAATATCTTGATCGGCCGCGTCGTTGATTTTATTTACTATTTTTACCTCGGAATAATTCGTTGGTTGCCGAGCTCCGACCTGCTCAACGCCCATTAAGTATAACCATATAAGCTGTTCAAAATCATTTCTCATTTAGCGTTAAAAAATTATTATTGTTTTCCTAATTTTATCTGGTACTTAAACCTATATCTAATCATTTTATTGTTAAGTGGAAAGATTTTTGCAAGCAAAGCATATAATTCAAATAGATGATCTAAGCAGAAATGACATAGAAGAGATATTTTCTCTTGCTGAATATTACCTTCAATTAAATAAGAATGAAGTTGAGCAAAAATATTGCTTGGACTCTTTTACACAAATAAATGTCTTTTTTGAAAATTCGACCAGAACACTTGCAAGCTTTGAGTTAGCTGGAAAAAAGTTAGGTGGCATAGTTCAAGATATACAAATTGCGACTAGCTCTATCCAAAAAGGAGAGACCCTTATTGATACCGCTTTAACTCTAAATGCTATGAGACCTGATCTATTGGTGGTAAGGCATTCTTCTTCGGGAGCAGCAAATCTCTTATCAGAAAAGGTAAATTGCTCAGTGCTTAATGCTGGAGATGGCAGTCATGAACACCCAACACAAGCATTGCTAGATTTTTTGACCATAAAGCACAGAAAGAAAAAAAAAGAAGGGTTAATAATTGCTATTTGCGGCGACATAAGTCATAGCCGTGTAGCTCGATCAAATATAGCTCTATTATCTAAGTTTAACAATCAAGTCCGGCTTATAGGTCCTAGCAATTTATTGCCGGCCTCATTTAGAGAAATGGGTCTAGAAATATACAATCGCATGGAAGATGGTGTTAGAGGAGCTGATATTATCATGATGCTCAGATTACAAAAAGAACGAATGAAGGGTGGATTTATTCCATCGAGGCGCGAGTATTTCAATCGCTTTGGTCTTGATAATCAGAAACTTTCGTTAGCTAAGAGTGATGCAATTGTTATGCACCCTGGTCCCATGAATAGAGGAGTTGAAATTGATGGAATTATTGCTGATGACCTTAATAGAAGTGTGATCCAAGAACAAGTAGAAATAGGCGTTGCCTTGAGAATGGCCGTACTTCACCTATTAGTCGATAGGAAAGGATAATATGGGAAAGCAAATCACATTTATAAATGCAAGGGTAATTGATCCTAAAGCAGAAATTGAAACATCAGGTGCTTTTACCGTAAATGATGGTCTGATAGAGAAAAGAGATGGGGGGATTGAAGGTAAGGTAATTGATTGTAAGGGAATGTGTTTAGCGCCCGGGATTGTTGATATCGGGGTTAAAATTTGTGAGCCTGGAGAAAAACATAAAGAAAGTTTCAGATCTGCTAGCAACGCGGCAGCAGCTGGAGGTGTCACAAGTTTAGTCACTCGCCCTGATACCAAACCATCGATAGATACCCCGGAGCTTTTAGAGTTTTTCAAAAATAGAGGTAAGGAAGTTAGCGAAGTAAGAATATTTCCTACCGCATCACTAACAAAAAGAAATAATGGGAAAAAAATGACTGAAATTGGGTTCCTGCATGATGGTGGTGCTGTTGGATTTACTGATGGCTTTAATTCGATCCCCGATACAAAAATTTTTCACCAGATTTTAAGGTATGCCTCTGATTTCAATACGCTTATTATCGGGCACCCTCAAGACCATTTTTTAACTAAAGATACCTCTGCTACCAATGGAGTTTTTGCATCAATTAAAGGAATTTCATCTTGCCCCGATACCGCAGAAAAGATTGGGATTGAACGCGACACCGCACTGGTAAGTAATTTAAATATACGATATCACGCTGACCAAATTACAACAAAAATTGGCTTAGATGTTCTCAGAAAAGCAAAGGCTACCAACAAGCAGTTAACCGCCGGAACTTCTATCCACCATATCTTATTTAATGAACTTGACATAGGAAACTATAGAACCTTTTTCAAATTGAAACCACCGCTACGTAGTAATAGTGATAGGGAGGCATTAACGCAAGCAATACGCGAAGGACTTATAGATAATATCTGCTCAATGCACACTCCTCAGGATGAGGAGAGCAAGAGACTCCCTTTTGAGGAGGCCGCACCGGGTGCCGTAGGTCTTGAAACAATATTGTCAGCATCTCTTTCGCTATACCACAATAAGGTATTGAGCCTAAACGAACTTTTTAGGTTATTAGCTTTAAACCCAGCAAATATAATTAAAAAGAATTTAGGATCTCTAGAAGTAGGTCAATCAGCAGACATTATCATTTTTGATCCAGATAAACCTGTGAAGATTGATCGATTTCAATTTCAGTCAAAATCACAGAATACACCCTTTGATGGATTTAATTTACAAGGAGAGAACTTATTAACAATGGTTAAAGGCGAAATAATTTTTAAAAATAATTCGTTTAAAGTATGATTAAAAAATGACAGTTTTTCTAATTATTTTGATAGCTTATCTTATAGGGTCAATACCCTTTGGTTTGCTAGGAAAGTTTTTTTTTAAGATTGAAGATCCTCGAACCTTTGGATCAAAAAATATCGGAGCTACTAATGTTCTTCGAAGTGGAAACAAAAAAGCAGCAGCTTTTACACTCTTCTTTGATATGTTCAAAGGGTTCATAGCAGTTTTTATTTCGTCATTTATTGATAATGATCTTGTTTACTTGGCAATCCTGTCAGTTGTATTTGGACATATTTTTCCTATTTATCTACTATTTAAGGGTGGAAAAGGAGTAGCAACTTTTTTAGGAGCGCTAGCATCTTATAGTGCTTTTGTCGGTAGTTTGACTTTATTAGCATGGATTGCTGTGTTCTATTTTACCAGAAAATCTTCTGTTGCTGGAATAAGCGCTATCGTATTATCAAACCTTTTCCTATTTGTATTTTGTGACAATACATCGGTAAAATTTTCGCTACTTCTTTTAAGTATATTTATTTTATTCAAGCATTCGGAAAATATTAAGCGCCTTTTAAATAAAGAAGAGTTTAGTTTCCAAGGCCGCGATAAAAATTAAAATCATCATAAAATAAAGAAAAATTGTTCTTCCATTTGCTTTCAAATTTATTTGCTAAGTTACCAGAAAGAGTTTGTCTCTTTGAAACTTGCTCCAATAGTGGGGTCAGGAATAAGCTTTCATCTTTAATATTATAAGCTGAGCCTCGATTTTTTAATCCAATTTGTGCTATGTTAAGAACTTCTTCACCAAATTCCCATAAAGTCTTATCATTAATTTTCGCGTTCATACCATATTTACAAACATCAATGCTTAACTCATTGACTGACTGCCAATCAAGAGCTTTAACTAAATTAAAAACATTATCCAGTGAGTCGCTATCATATAGAAGTCCGACCCACAGAGCAGCTAATGCCGTTACATTTTGGCTCGGCCCCCCATCAGCACCTCTCATTTCAATGAAATTTTTTAAACGAACGTCTGTGAAAATTGTGGTCAGATGATCAACCCAATCAGAATAGGAAGCTCTGTGATTTGGTAAAGATTTCAACTGACCTTCCATAAACATTCGAAAAGATTCCCCAGACAGATTTACATAATCTCCATCTCTCTTTACGAAATACATGGGTACGTCCAATGCATATTCAATCCAACTATCAAAACTCAGATCATTATCAAAAATAAATTTTGGAATGCCTGTTCTGTCACTATCTGTATTCTTCCATATCTGTGCTCTCCAGCTCTGATAACCAGTATTTTTACCTTCAAACATTGGGGAAGACGCAAATAAAGCAGTTGCAAGGGGTTGTATGCATGCAGCGACTCTAAGCTTTTTTGCCATGTCTGCTTCCGAAGAATAATCAAGATTTACTTGTATGGTGCAAGTTCTCAACATCATATCTAAACCTTGTGTTCCAACTGTTTTCATGTAAGGTATCATTATTTTTTTGTATCTGTTTTTTGGCATTATAGGCATGTCATCCCTTTGCCAATTGGGGGCGGCACCAATTGAAAACAATCTCAAGCCTAACTCTTCACAGACGACTTTCATATTTTGCATGAAAGATTTCATTTCCTGGTCAACTTCATGAATAGTTTTTTTTATAGCACCTGATAGCTCAAATTGTCCCCCAGGCTCCAAACTTATATTTGCTTTGTCCTTCTCAAGACCAACAATTGTTGATTTCTCAAATACTGGGGCCCAGCCGAATTTTTTGATCAACAAATCAAAAACTTTTGAAATAGATTTAGGGCCCTCATATCCAACAGGTCTGTTTAAATCTGTGTCGATAATAAAGTTTTCATATTCCGATCCTATTCCCCAGTCCGAACTCTGTTTACATCCTTGCTCGAAATAAATTCGTAGCTGTTCTCGGTCCACTGGGTCTATGCCTTCTTCAGCTATCATGATTTTGATGATCCACTTTTTTGAGCCAGTCTCCAACTATACTATGCCACATTGTTAAGGCTACAACTGCCGCCGTTTCCGCTCTTAGTATTCTATTACCTAAAGATACTGGAAGTATATTTTTTTTTGCTCTTAATAACTTTTTCTCACTATCACTAAACCCTCCCTCAGGCCCAACTAATATCGCAACCTTTTCGGGTCTATCCAATAATAGACACTCATTGATGTTTCTACTTTCCAATGATTCATCACAAAATATTAATAGTCTGTCTTCGGGCAGTTCTTCAATGACCTCAGCTAAAGAGCTTATTGGCAACATTTCCGGAATAAAAGTTCCTCCACACTGTTCTACTGCTTCAACAATATTTTTTCTAGAACGATTAAGTGATAATGTTTTTGTTTGTGTTTTATTACTAAATGTTGGCAAAAATTTTCTTAAACCCATTTCAGTACTTTTTTCAATCAAGAAGTCTGTTCTTGTTTTTTTTAGTGGACAAAATATTAACCAAACGTCTCCGGGTATGCATCTAGGTTTAGTTTTTTCCAGAATTTCAATATCAATGGAACGTTTGTGGATACTAACTATCTCTGCTGCGTATTCACCTGAATAATTGTCGAAGACGAGAATTTTTTCATTAATCTTACAACGCATGACGTTCTTCAAGTAATGAGATTGCTCTGCCTCTAGATTAATCTTTTCACCAACTGTTAAAGTGACTTCACAGAATAGCCTTATACTAATATTCTTGTTCATGAAACTTAATTACCATGAATGACCTTAAATGCATAAATTTTTTAATGATAAGCTAATAGATGCCCAATCAAACAATTGGGTAGATTTATATGTTCCTAAGGGTCTTCGTCCTTATTTTAAGTTAAGTCGGTTGGATAGGCCAATAGGATCTTGGTTGCTGATAATTCCTTGCTGGTGGGGAATTTTTTTATCGACTAATGTTGACCCAAAGCTATTAACGGGCAACTCTTTATATTTATTAATCGCATGTTATATAGGTGGTCTTCTAATGCGTGGTGCAGGATGTACCTGGAACGATATAACAGATGCGAAGCTTGATGCAAAAGTGCTACGGACAAAGAACAGACCTATTCCTGCTGGGCACGTTTCGAAGTCTCAGGCATTTTTATGGCTTATACTACAATGTGGCTTAGCATTGGGAATATTGGTAACTTTTAATCATTTAGCAATAATTTTAGGATTTCTATCTCTTATCACAGTTGTTATATATCCATTCGCGAAAAGGTTTACTTACTGGCCACAATTTTTCTTAGGCCTTTCATTTAACTGGGGTATATTGCTGGCCTACGCTGCAAATAGTGGAACCTTAGATTACTTCTGTATTGGCTTATATATCTCTGCAATAGCATGGACAATATTTTATGACACAATTTACTCATTTCAGGATCTAGATGATGATAAAAAGGTGGGCATAAGATCTACTGGTATCTTATTTGAAGCCAAACCCAAGCAATACCTGTCAATGTTCATTGCTTTTATAATTATGACAACCGGACCTGTTTTTTATCTTTTATCTAATGGCGACCTAATTCAAATTTTTATTCTAACGTCCGGTATTTTTTTCTTCTCTCTCCATTTAACGTTGCAACTAATAAAATTGGATATAAGAAACCGTGAAGGTTGTCTGGAAACTTTCAAGTCAAACAGAACAGCTGGACTTATACTTACAGTCTTTATGATTTTAGCTACTTTAACTAATTTTTTTAGCTAATCAAAAATCTAAGAATTCTCCACCCACTTTTGAGTTTTGTCTGCTACTTCTTTTTTCCAAAATGGTACATTGCTTTTAAGATATTCCATTATAAACTCAGAGGCTTCATATGCATTCTTTCGATGCTTGGAAGATGTAATAACGAGGACAATATTATCATTTATTTTTAATCTTCCAAATCGATGTTTAACAAGAATGTATTCTAAATCCCATTTATTTGCTGCGTCATTACAAATTTCTTTTATTTGAATCTTCGCAAGCTCCTCAAAGGACTCTATTTCTAGATATTTCAAATTATCGTCTTCAAGATCTCTAACCTTCCCAACAAAGAACACAACGGCTCCTGCTTTTTCAGTCTTTAGCTTCAGGTTTTCCATTTCAGCATTTAGATCAAAATCACTTTTTTGAACTGCTACGATTATCTTATTAAGCATATATTTATCCCCCAGTCATAGGAGGGAAAAAAGCAATCTCTGTGGCACCTTCGATTGATGTTTTAACGTCTGTAACTATATTTTGGTCTACCGCTGAATAAACAGCAAAGTCTCTTCCTTTTAGAACTGAGTATTGTTCACCCATTGCCTGTAGCTCTTCTATTAGATCTTGGATATTCGTTGATTTTATTTCAACTAGCTCTGAAGTCTTACCGATTGTCTCTCGAATTCTTGAAAAATATTTTAGCTTAACCTTACCCATTGTTTGCAGTGTCAAAAGCTTTAAAAATGTACTGCATACCAGTATACCATGTTAGAAGACATGTAACCAAGCAAAATAAGTCTATCGACCAACTGATTACAGTGCCTTGGAAAAGATAAATGTAGTCAAAAAATAAGAAAATTAGTAGTACGGTTTGAAAAAACGTTTTCCATCTAGCAAGTTGCGTAACGCTTAGATCTGCTTTTTTTGCGCTTACAAATTCTCGTAATCCTGAGATCATAATCTCCCTGGTAATTAATAGTATAAGCATTAGCGACATAAACAATTTTTCTGGATTATCTAAGTTAATACCAAGGAAGAAAGCGAAAAGTAAAATAACCATAATCTTATCAGCTATTGGGTCAAAGACTTTCCCAATATTACTCTCCGTATTAAACTTTCTAGCCAAATAGCCATCAAAAAAATCGGTCAGAATAATAAAGAAAAAGATTATTAAACCAAAATACTTACCAGAAAAAGATTGGTCTATGATTAAGTATAATATTAATACAGGGGCAGCAAAAAGCCTCAGAAAAGTGAGAAAATTTGGTATATAGCTATACATAATCACGGGTAATATCATGAATTAAAGTGATTGAAAATAATTTCTGCTGAATTTTTCGATATTCCTTTTACACCTAAAAGATCCTTTAGACTTGCCTTCCCAACCTCCTTTGCTGACCCAAAATGCTGCAATAATTCCTTTTTCCTCTTGGGCCCTATCCCATAAACTTCATCAAGTTCACTTTTGTTAATACCAGAAGATCTTTTCTGCCTATGAGCGCCAACAGCAAAACGGTGTACTTCGTCACGAATTCTTTGAAAAAAGAACAGGACACTACTACTTGTAGGAAAACTAAAAATTCTATCTCTAAAATAGAAGTCTTCTCTTCCTTCATTCCTTTTCTCTCCTTTAGCGATAGCTAATATCGGAATTTCTAGTTTGTATTTCTTGAGGACAGCCGAGGCAACATTCATTTGATTGCGTCCACCATCAATAACGATTAGATCAGGGAGGTTTTTCTTAAAATCTTCTAAATTTTCGCTTTTTACCTTTCCAAATCTCCGCTCAAAGACATGACCCATAATTGCCAAATCATCTTTGGGATTTATAGAACTGTCCTTAATATTATATTTTCTATAATCTGACTTAGAGTAGCCCTCCAAATTTATAGCCACAAGACAACCGATAGGGAAACTCCCTTGTATGTGGGAGTTATCATAGACCTCGATTTTTTTTATCTTCTCTTCTAATTTTAGCCAAGTTTCAACTTCTTCAAAAAGTGATTTCTGAGAAGCCTTCAAAGCTATCTTTCGTTCTAATGCTTCTCTAGCATTTTTTTCAGCAGTTTTTATGAGATCTTTTGCTCTTCCTTTAGCAGGAGTTCTAACTACAACTTTTTGATTCCTTCTTTCAGTGAGAAACCTTACTAATACTTCGTTATTTCTCAGGGAGTACGATATGAGTATTTCTCTCGCAGGAATTTTTGTGGAATAAAACTGGGCGATAAAATTTTCTAAAATTTCTATATCATCTGCTCCACCCCCAGTCTTTGGGAAAAAAGCATGATTTCCTCTATTTTCATATGATCGGATAAAGAATATCTGAATACAGACTTCATTCCCCAATTTAAATAGACCTACAATATCAGCATCCTTAACATTCAAATTATTGATATTTTGACTCGATTGAATTTTTGCTATTAATTCAATCCGATCTCGGTAGAAAGCCGCTCTTTCAAAATCCAAGTTTTTGCTCGCCTGCAGCATATTGCTTTGTAAGTTATCTTTGATCTCAGTATGTTTACCTAATAGAAAATTTTCTGCTTCATCTACTGTTTTTGAATATTCTTCCTCAGAAATCTTTCCAACACAAGGAGCCGAGCATTTATTTATATAATGCAAAAGGCATGCTCGACTTCGTCCATAAAAATTACTATCTCGGCAATTTCTTAATTGAAAAATCTTCTGAATATAATTAATAGCATTATCGACAGCAGTAGCAGAGGCATAAGGACCAAAGTATTTTACGCCGTCTACCTTTTTCCCGCGGTATTTCGTTACTTGAGGAAACTGTTTGTTTTTTGTAATTGCAATCTGAGGAAAACTCTTATCATCCTTTAAAAGAACGTTGTATCTGGGACTATACTTCTTTATCATATTTTGTTCTAACAGTAGGGCCTCTAGCTCAGTTTCTGTTATAAAAAAATTCATATCTCTAGTTGCAGAAATCATTCTGCCTATTCTAAGAGAGTGTCCTGCCACTCTCGAATAACTTGAGACTCTATTCTTTAGGTTTTTTGCTTTTCCTACGTACAAAACGCTACCAGTGTCATCGAGCATTCGATATACACCTGGTTTATTCGGCAATGTTTTAACTATAGAGGAAACAACCTTTTCTCCCTGAGAAAATTTGTTCGGGTCACTTTGTGTCATTTGCAAAAATTACCTAATTTATTGATCGATTTCCTCAGTTTTTTTTATTTGCTGTAAATTCTGCCCACCATCAACGCATATCAATTGCCCACTGACACTCGGAGTATCAACGAAGTATTTAATCGTTGCACATATTTCAGACGTACTTGAACCTCTTTGTAGCGGTGTAGATAGCCTTTGTTTTTTAAAATTAGAAACACTTTGAAACTCTGCTTTCAAAGTTGGACCTGGCCCTATAGCGTTCACCCTTATTTTTGGGGCCAGCGCCTTAGCTGAAATTCGCGTTAATGTCCACAAAGAGGATTTGGCTAGTGTATAGGTAGTGAAATCAGTTGTCAGATTCTGAACTCTTTGATCAATTATATTTATGATACACGACCTACTTTCCATCTCACCGTTTTCTAGCTTCTCAGGCTCCAGTGCTTGCTCAGCAAATTTTTGAGTTAAAAAAAATGGTACCTGCAGATTTGACTTTTGATGACGACTCCAACTTTCTAAAGTTGCAGTTTTTATATTGTCATATTCGAAGATCGATGCATTATTTATAAGTAAATTCACAGGTTTTTTTATCAGCTTTTTACACTTGTCAAACAACGAAAGGGTTTCATTATCATTTAATAGGTCAGCCTGAAGAAGGGAAACATCGACACCGAATTCTAGTAACTCCTCTCTGAGGCTTAGCGCATCATTCTCTGAACTGTTATAATGTATAATAACATTATAGCCCGCTCTTGCCAGCTCCTTTGAGATAGAACGCCCTAGTCGTTTTGCGCCCCCTGTGATTAGTGCTGTTTTTTCTTCTTTCAACTAGCTTCCCATCGACAGCTTATAGCCCAAATTTCGAGAAATAGTATTTTTCGACTATCTTTGAGTTTATATCATTTATCAACGAAGTACTAAAGCGAGACAAAAATGATTTCTTTTTATTTATATATTTGAGTTTTATATCTGTTCCGAACTTTGCCTCCAAAATATCTTCCATCATTCCTATGCCATCGATGAGGCCAAGATCTTTTGCTCTTGGTGCATCCCATACTTCTCCGTTAAATATTTTTTTTCCATTTATCTTTTCACCTCTGCGCTCGGTCACAAATGATTTAAAGTTTTCAAAAATTGCTTTCTGGATAGATTTTAGCCGTTTTACGTCACTAGCTTTTTCTGGCTGGAAAGGATCCAGCATACTCTTTTCTTCTCCAGCCGTGTATACTCTTCTTTCTATACCATATCTGGATATAAGCTCTGAAAAACCAAAACTTGCAGAGATTACGCCTATGGAACCAATAATCGAATTTATATCTGAGTAAATTTCTTCACCAGCACATGCTAACCAATAGCCTCCAGATGCTGCAACATCTTCACAGAAGCATAAAACTGGTATTTTTTTTTCTTCCGATAATTTTAAAATTCTCGATGCTATAAGAGATGATTGTGTAGGGGAACCACCAGGAGAATTTATTTTTATTGCAATTGCTTTGGCTTTTTCGAACTCAAAGGCCTTTTCTAATAATTTTTGAGTATTAGAATCGTCAAGACCCCCTGATCCAAATCTACTCACTGCACCTATGACCCCATCTAGCCGTATAACAACAACCAATGGTTTTCTTCGGAAAAAGTTCTTTATACTGCTAATTATACCCATTACTTACCCCACCAAGAAATTTATTGTTAACATTTTACAAATAATTGTTTATGCACTAATAGTCAAAGCTTATAGGCCATTTCTTAAATCCTAAAAAATGCTAATACGCAATTAATCTTGTAAGGGAACTCAAAATTGAAATATGTAAACTTAGGAAATACAGAACTAAAAGTAACAGACTTTTGCTTAGGAACGATGACTTGGGGCGAGCAAACTGATGAAGTGGATGCCCATAAACAAATAGAAATGAGTTTGGATGCGGGTATTAACTTCATAGATACTGCCGAAATGTATCCTGTCTGTCCTTTGAGAGCAGAAACCACCGGTGACACTGAAAGAATCCTGGGCAACTGGCTCGGTAAAAATTCGCAAAAAAGAAAAGAATTAGTAATTGCAACAAAAATCAGTGGCAAGGGCTATAAAAACGTTAGGAATGGTAAAGGGATTTTTCCAAAAGAAATCCGGTTAGCAATAGAAGGTAGTCTAAAAAATTTACAAACAGACTACATTGACCTATATCAATTACATTGGCCAAACAGAGGCAGCTATCATTTTAGACAATATTGGAACTATGACCCAACCAACCAGGAAAGTAGTGTAGAGCGAGAAAATATTGAGCTAGTCGTTAAGGAATTATACGATCTTAAAAAAGAGGGAAAAATTAGATATATTGGATTATCTAATGAGACAGCCTGGGGAACAATACAGTTTGCCAACGAAGCGAAAAAATATAACGACTTCTCAATTGCATCAATACAGAATGAATATAGCTTACTTTGTAGAATATTTGATACGGATTTGGCTGAAACATGTTTTCACGAAAATGTTAAGTTGCTAGCCTATTCGCCGTTGGTTGGCGGAATGATCACAGGAAAGTATCTTAATAGTCAAGTACCCGAAAACTCAAGGCTATCTAGGGTCCCCGATATGTTTGGAAGGGTCACGCCAAATTCCACGAAAGCTATAAAAGAATATATCGAATTATCGAAGAGTTTTAATTTAGATCCCGTTCACTTAGCTCTAAGCTTTTGTAGATCGAGACCATTTATGGGATCCGTAATATTTGGTGCATCAAACGTAGATCAACTAAAGTTGATTTTAAAAGGTAAAGACATATACCTCAAAGACGATGTGTTGGCAGAAGTTAACAAGCTTTATAAAAAAATTCCAATGCCTATGTAAGTTATGAAAAGTCAAATTTCAATCGAGAATGTCTCAAAAGTATTTGGAAGGCATAAAGCTTTAAATAATGTTTCTCTTGAAATCAAAGAAGGTGAAATCTTCGCTTTATTGGGGCCAAATGGTGCTGGAAAGACAACGTTAATATCAGCTATATGTGGATTGTGCAGGCAATCCAGTGGGAATATCAAAGTTAATGATTTCGATACTTTATCTCACTACAAAGAGACCAGAAATCAAATTGGGTTAGTTCCTCAAGAGTTACCTTTGGATGGATTTGAAAGTGTTTATAACTCATGTCAATTTTCGAGAGGGCTCTTTGGATTAAAAGACAGCCGAGATCATATTGATAAAATTTTAAAAACCTTGTCACTCTTTGATAAAAGAGATGAACAGATTTTTGGACTGTCGGGGGGGATGAAGAGACGTCTCCTTATAGCTAAAGCTTTGGCGCATGAACCCAAAATCCTATTTCTGGATGAGCCTACCGCAGGTGTTGATGTATCATTGAGAAGAGATATCTGGAAGCTCATAGAAGATCAAAAAAAAATGGGTGTTACTATCATTCTTACAACACACTATATAGAGGAAGCAGAACAGTTGGCTGACAGAGTTGGAATAATTAATTCAGGCGAAATTATTCTCGTTAAAGAAAAAACTGCGCTTATGAGTGAATTTAGTAAAAAAACTACTTTTATAAGGTTGAGTAAAAAGCTTAAGGACACGTCTTTTATAAAAAAAAATAATAAGATTTCACTTACAGATAATGGTATGACGCTTAAGCTCCTTGGCATCAACAATACGTCTAATGAATTACAATCTATCGTGAATTTGCTTTCACAGAATGGTATCGCTTTTACTGAAATTAATACAGTAGACAACTCATTAGAGGATATATTTTTAGATTTGGTTGAATCGCAATGAATATTCAAGCCGCAATAACAATTTACAAATTTGAGATGGCTCGCTTTAGGCGGACTATATTTCAGAGCTTGGTAGCTCCGATAATCACTACTTCTCTCTATTTTGTGGTCTTTGGCGCCGCGATTGGATCAAAAATTGAGACAATCAATGGCGTTTCATATGGCTCATTCATAGTTCCCGGATTAATAATGCTTTATCTGATGACTGAAAGTATCAACAACGCCGCCTTCGGAATTTATTTTCCAAAATTTGTTGGCTCGATTTTCGAAGTCCTATCAGCACCCGTTTCTTCTTTGGAAGCCACTGTTGGTTATGTTGGTGCCGCTGCTTCAAAGTCGACGATAATTGGCTTGATGATCTTTCTTACGTCTAATCTATTTGTTACCCATGATATAAAATATCCTTTAGTAATGGCTATTTTTATAATTTTGACAGCAATTACCTTTTCTCTTTTTGGATTTATAATTGGTATTTGGGCACAAAACTGGGAGAAATTGAGCATTATACCTACTCTACTTGTAACCCCATTAGTATTTCTTGGGGGAAGCTTTTACTCTATTGATATGTTGCCTGAGTTTTGGCAAAAGGTATCACTACTTAACCCTGTTTTTTATCTTATAAGCGGTTTTAGATGGAGTTTTTTTGGTACATCTGAAATACCTATAGCCCTTTCTATAGTAGCTATATTGTCATTTATGGCGATCTGTTTAGCAGTTATTGCCATAATTTTTAGAACTGGCTATAGGCTGCGAACCTAATTAGAAAAAAGCTTGAATACCTGTTTGAGCTCTACCCAAAATGAGTGCATGTATATCGTGTGTACCCTCGTAAGTGTTAACCGTCTCTAAATTTTGGGCGTGGCGCATTACACCGTACTCGGAGGATATTCCGTTCCCTCCATGCATATCTCTTGCTTGACGAGCGATGTCCAGCGCTTTACCGCAGTTGTTTCTTTTCATTAGGCTTATTGCTTCTGGTGCGCCACGACCCTCATCTATAAGTCTACCTAGCCTAAGCGCCCCTTGCATACCTAAGGTAATCTCGGTTTGCATATCAGCCAATTTTTTTTGAAATAATTGAGTCCCGGCTAAGGGCTTATTAAATTGCTTTCTCGACAGACCGTAATCTCTAGCTGCATGCCAGCAAAATTCGGCAGCGCCCATCGCTCCCCAGGCTATTCCATATCTCGCCATGTTTAAACAACTGAAGGGTCCTTTCAAGCCTTCAACATCCTCTAAAATATTTTCCTCAGGAACAAAAACATTATTAAAACTTATTTCACCAGTAACGGAGGCACGCAAACTCAATTTCCCCGATATTTTCTTCGTTTCTAGTCCATCAAAATCCTTTTCTAATATGAAGCCTTTAATTTTATTTTCATGAAATTCCGACTTTGCCCAAATAACGAAAACATCTGCTATTGGAGCATTTGAGATCCACATTTTTGAACCATTCAACTCAAATCCTCCGGCTACTTTTTTTGCTTTTGTTATCATGGAAGCTGGGTCAGACCCAGAGTTTGCTTCTGTGAGCCCAAAGCAGCCAACACTTTCACCAGATGCCAATTTTGGAAGGTATTTTTCTTTTTGTGATTGGGATCCAAATTTAGATATAGGATACATTACAAGAGATGATTGAACTGACATCATAGACCTGTAGCCTGAATCCACTTTTTCTATCTCTCTTGTTATTAATCCATACGAAACATAATTAGCTCCTAGCCCCCCAAATTCCTCCGGTATTGTACACCCTAGCAACCCGGTGTCGCCCATGAGTTTGAAAATGCCCTCGTCTTTAATTTCTTCGTTATAAGCTTTTTCGATTCGCACGCTAAGCTCCTTATTAGCAAAGGAGGCGGCTGTTTCGCTAATCATTCTTTCCTCTTCTGAAAGTTGATCGGATATCAGAAATGGGTCGGCCCAATGAAAAAAAGCGTCCCTGTCTTTTTTTTCTTTTACTTCGATAGTGTCTTTCATAAAGATTCCCTTTTGACTTTTTAGGATTTTGATACTTTAATTATAGTATTGTGTTTGAAAAAATACAGTGTTTTGGGGGAAGTTTTTCATCGCCACCATTTTTTAACGTCAAATAATAGGATTTAGACAAATGGCCAATAACATTATTAAGAATTCATTAGAAAATCATTGGATGCCGTTTACCGATAACAGAGGCTTTAAGATAGACCCAAGACTTATTACAGAAGCCTCAGGTGTATATATGACTAGCCATAAGAATACAAAAATCATTGATGGTTCCTCTGGCTTATTTTGTTCTCCTGCTGGACACTGTCATCCAAAAATTATTGAAGCAGTTCACAATCAGCTGAAGAAGAACACCTACACATCTCCTTTTGGCATGGGCCATCCAGCCAGTTTTGAATTAGCAGATAAAGTCTCGGAACTTACTCCAGAAGAAATGAACCATGTATTTTTTGTAAATTCAGGTTCTGAAGCTATAGATACAGCATTAAAAATAATAATGTCCTATAATTCTGCTACCGGTCAAAATAGGCATCGTTTTGTAAGTAGAGAAAGAGCTTATCATGGGGTCAATATTGGCGGAGTATCTTTATCCGGAATGGTTAATAATCGAAGAACCTTTCCCGTAGTTATGCCGAACGTTGTGTTAATGCGACATACATGGACCGGAGAAGAGCTTAAAGTTAAAGGGCAACCTAAAAATGGAGTTGAACTAGCTAATGACCTAGAAAGGTTTGCACAAGCTTATGGGGGCAATACTATCGCCGCTTGTTTCGTTGAGCCAGTTGCAGGGTCCACAGGAACTTTAGTACCCCCAGAGGGCTACCTTGAAAGACTAAGAGAAATTTGCGACGAACATGGGATTTTACTTGTTTTTGACGAGGTAATAACTGGTTTTGGTCGAATGGGAACTCCTTTTGCTTCACAAAAATTTGATGTAACGCCAGACATTATGACAATGGCAAAAGCAATTACAAATGGTTCGATGCCAATGGGGGCGGTATGTGTCAAAGACCATATTTATGAAACTGTTACAGATAACTCTAACCCAGATACTATTGAGTTTTTTCACGGATATACTTATTCTGGTCACCCAGGTTCATGTGCAGCAGGTTTGGCATCACTTGAAATATATGAGGAGGAAGATTTATTTAACAGAGCTAATGAAATGTCTGGTTATTTTCTTGATTCTCTTTTTTCACTCTGCGATCATCCACTAGTAAAAGATGTGAGAGGAATCGGGATGATGGGCGGGGTAGAGCTTCACGCCGACGGGCACCCAGGAAAAAGAGGAACAAAATTCCAAAAAGAGTTGTTCTGGGAGGGTCTACACGTCAAATTTACTGGAGACTCAGGAATTGTAGCTCCAATGTTCATTTCTGAACATAAACATATTGATGAGATCATTGAAAAGTTTAGGAGTACCCTAAACAAACACGGGAATTAACCGAACGAAGATTTAATTATGAATTCCATTAATTTGGAAAATACATACACATCTTTGCCTCAAGAGTTTTTCAGGTATACAGAGGCAGAGGCTATGCCTGATGTCAATGTGGTTACGATAAACGAACAATTAGCGGACTTGCTTAACATCGATATTGGTTTTTTAAAAAGTCAATCTGGCCTTAGATTTCTAAGTGGGAAAAATTCCAAAACGCTTCCTAATTCTATTTCTCTAGCATACGCTGGGCATCAATTCGGGCATTTGGTTCCACAATTAGGTGATGGCCGCGCAGTTCTACTGGGAGACAAAATTTGTCAAGATGGTGTGAGGCGAGACATACAACTAAAAGGGAGTGGAAAAACATACTTCTCTCGAGGAGGAGATGGTAGAGCGGGAATAGGACCTGTAATTAGAGAGTACCTGATTTCGGAGAGCATGCACCATTTGGGAGTTCCTACCACTAGGTCTTTAGCTATTTTATTAACTGGGGAAAAGGTTGTTAGAGAAGAGGTTTCTCCTGGAGCGATGCTGGCAAGAGTTGCAACAAGCCATGTCAGAGTTGGTACATTTGAGTTTTTTGCAATAAGGAATCAGAAGGACCATATAAAAAAGTTGGCGGATTTTATGATTGAAAGAAGCCATCCAGACCTCTCTGATAACAAGGAAAAATATAAATTATTTTTTGAGAGAATAGTTAAAGGTCAAGCTAGCTTAGTGGCTCAATGGAACTCAGTTGGTTTTATTCACGGTGTAATGAATACAGATAATACCTCCATATCCTGCGAGACAATCGATTATGGGCCATGTGCGTTTATGGACTCTTTTGAAGCAAATAAAGTTTTTAGCTCAATAGACCATTATGGAAGATACGCTTTCTCTAACCAATCACGCGTAGCTCCATGGAACCTAAGCAGGTTGGCAGAAACCATTTTATTTTTAATTTCAAAGAATACGTCAGACGCAATAAAAGTAGTTGAAGAAATTCTTTTTGATTTTGATAAAAATTTCAACAATTCCTTAGATATTTTATCATCTCACAAATTGGGGTTTAAAAATAACTCTAAAAAAACAAGCTCGCTTTATTCCGAGTTACTGAATTTAATGGAGGCTGGTAAAGCAGATTTTACAGGGACTTTCAAATCACTCAAAGCAACCCTAATTAAAGAAGACGACACTATTTTCTTTAATAATTTTAGAAATTCAGATAAGGACAAACAGCACGCTGTTAGTCAATGGTTAGGCAATTGGAGAAAATTATTACAGGAAAATAGCGAGAGTAAAACAAAAGCAATTAAATTGTTAAGTTCTAGTAACCCTGAATTTATTATGAGGAACCATCTGGTTGAGAAGGCTATTGGGAAAGCCACGAAGGGTGACTTTTGTGATTTTGAGATTCTACGTGATTTATTAAATAGGCCTTTCGAAATTAAGGAAAATCATGAAGAATTCTATAAACCACCAACAGCTAGCCAAGTTGTGCATAAAACTTTCTGTGGGACATGATGTTTGCAAGTAAAAGTTTAATTGTTCCAACGCATTACAATAAATTTCACATCCTCATACATTGGATAATCGTCTTTTTCATACTGTTACAAATGATCACTGGTGATAAAATTGCCTTAGAATTTCTAGCACTTCGTAATGAGACCATCACCAACAATGGAAATACAAGCAATAGTCAATTTCATATATTAGGAGGTTTATTTATATTTTTACTTATGGCTATTAGAATTTTTCTAAGAATAAAATTTGGTGTCCCTATTCCCACAAAAAAAACAAATGCTCTATTAAAATTTTTATCAACTTTTGTGCATTTGGGGATTTACTTCGTTCTTTTTGCTATTCCTATTACGGGTCTATCGGCCTTTTTAACTGTCGATGTCGATCTGGGTATAGCTCACAAAATTCTAGTTAATATATTATACCTCTTTATAATGATTCATCTCATTGGGGTTGCTTATCATCAAATTTTTCTTGGGGATAATATTATGCAAAGGATAACCAGCTGGAAATCATAGCTTATTGTTTTCCAGAAACTCCTGAATCTTCAAAGGTGGCCATTTCTACATGACACTTGAAAGCCGCTTTGACAATAGAGGTAGCTAAGGCAGCACCGGACCCTTCCCCTAAGGCCATATCTAGACTCAATATAGGCTTTTTGTTTAACATCTTTAGTAGCAACGGATGCCCTAGTTCTTTTGAGGAGTGCCCAATTAAACAATGATCAAGGATATCCTTTCTTTCGAAGAAAATCGGTAATACTGCTGCAGTACAAATAAAACCATCTAAAATTACTGGCACGGAATAATGCTTCGCAGCTACTACAGCTCCACAAATCGCTGCTTGTTCTCTACCGCCCAGCGATACTCCTGCATCGAGAGGTCTGACAATACCAGGCCGATTTGTCTTTACTGCTCTTTCAATTATTTTGCGCTTATGTATCACCTGATCTTGGTTAGAGCCAGTTCCTGGTCCTACCCATGAACTTACATCATTATTAAAAAAATAATAACATAATGCTGATGCAATTGTTGTATTACCAATCCCCATTTCTCCCAATGTTATTAGATCCATATTCTCTGAAACAGCGCGCAACCCTACGTTAAAGGACTCAATAAACTCGGTCTCATCCATGGCACGTCCAATGGATATATCAGCCGTCGGTTTTTCTAGATCAATCGGGATAACCTCGAGATTGATTTCGTTTAACTCACATATCTTATTTATTGCTGCTTTTCCCAATTTAAACGTTTCTACCATCTGAAAAGTAACTTCTTGGGGAAATGGGTTTACTGATTGTCTACACACACCATGATTACCAGCAAATACAATAGTGGATATTTTCTCCATGTCTTTCATAGTCTTTTTGCCCCAAGATGACAGAAAAACTGCTATGTCTTCAAGCTGACCTAGGGAATTGGCTGGCTTCAGCAAATTGTTTTGTCTTTCAACAGCTTTTTCTTTTAATACTTTGGACCATGTTGGTGCGCTATCTACTAAATCAACGATATCACCTATAGAATGGACTAATTCTAATTTTTTCATAAAAACTCAATACGGATATGTTAAAACGACTATAGTCTGGATATAAAAATTTAAAGGCGAAGACAACTGATTATTACTATGCACTCTGAAATTTATTTTATGATCCCCTTAATACTCTTAATAGCCCTAACTCTTGATATTGTAGTAGGGTGGCCAGAAAAAATTTACAAGAATATTGGGCACCCGGTTACGTGGATTGGTAAAGTAATATCATATTTTGAGCACTCACTAAATAAGAGAAAATACTCGAAAAAATCACTTAAACTCCTTGGGACTTTAACTTTTTTTCTTACCGTGTTTCCAATAACAGCGATAGCTTTTTTGATAGAGCAAATGCTTTTAAATTTTTATTATGGTTTTGTTATCCAAGCATTATTAATTTGGCCATTTTTAGCAACTAAATCTCTCTACACACATGTTAAAGATGTCGCGGACGCTCTTGACAAAAAAGACTTAATTGCTTCTCGGGCAGCGCTCTCAAAAATAGTCGGTAGGGACTTAACAAATTCCGATGAAAATACTATATGTGGTGGCGCCATTGAAAGCTTATCTGAGAACACATCTGATGGAATAATCGCTCCTTTATTTTGGGCATTTCTTTTTGGACTTCCTGGAATAGTTTTTTATAAGGCGATAAATACGTTGGACAGTATGGTAGGGTATCAGAACGATAAGTTCTTAGACTTTGGCTGGTTTAGCGCTAACGTTGATGACTATGTAAATTGGGTGCCAGCGAGATTGTCTTCTATTCTTTTTTGTGTTCTTACTCTTAAACCAATTAAAACATTTCTATTTTCTTTAAAGAATGCAAAAGCAAGCACTTCTCCAAATGCTGGATGGCCACAAGCAACATTCGCGTACATTCTTGGGATATCTCTTCTTGGGCCAAAACGATCAAAAGGCATACTTATCGAACAGCCTACTATCAACGTTGGGCACCCTTTACCTAACAAAGAAAACCTCTCAACAGCTCTTAAATATTATATTTATATTATTATTGAAATATACGTAATACTCTTTGCTCTCAATTTTTGGTTCATGAATGGGTAATAAGGATCTTAATATACAACACGGAGGTGATATTGACCTGGCCATAAAAAAATATGGAGGGCAAAGAGCAGATTGGATAGACCTCTCTACTGGTATAAATAGAACCTCGTATCCATGGCAGGAAAGCGTAAAGGTCGAGTTAAGAGACTTACCAAGTAGTAAGCTTTTGATGGGTTTAGAGAAAGCTGCATCGAGAGCATATAAGATTGCAGAAGGCACTGATACCGCAGCTGTTCAGGGGGCTCAACAAATTATTAGCCTATTACCTATATGCTTAAAAAATTATAATTCAGTAGCTATACTTGGACCAACATATAATGAGTATGAAAAAGCTTTCAAAAGTTCCGGTATCAAAGCCGAGACAGTATCTGAAGTTTCAAAACTATCTTCTAGTGATATTGCTATTATAGTTAATCCTAATAATCCTACAGGTAAAGTGATTGCCGAAGAGATACTTGAAGATTTGTCAAAAAAAGTAAGAATTTTGATTATTGATGAAAGCTTTAAAATGTTCTCTTCGCGAAGAATTCAAAAGTTCGATAATGTAATACAAATTAACTCACTGGGAAAATTCTTTGGCTTAGCAGGCGTAAGACTTGGATTTGTATCAGGCCCCTATGATTTTATTAAATCGGTAAGAGGAATGTTAGGACCTTGGCCAGTTTCTAGCGTAGCTGCCGAAATCGGCATAATTGCCCTGAATGACAAAACTTGGATATCTGAAATGGAAAAAATATTGCTTGAAGGAAGTAATGTTTTGCATGAAGCTTGTAATACAAAAAATTGGAAATTAGTTGGAAAAACTAATTTATTTCATACGTATGCCACTTCGAATTGTGTTGAAGTTGAAGAGCAATTTGCAGCCCATTATATTTGGATTAGAACTTTTGATTATTCTAAAAGCTGGGTAAGACTTGGCATTCCAACTTCAAAGTATGAGTGGGCAAGAGTTAGACAGGCGCTCAATCAATAATTAGATATTCCTGGCGACAGATAATACTGAATCTACATCAAGATTATCCTCTATTACTCTCACAAATTCCTCTAAAATAAATTCAATACTGTCATGGAAAGAGATGTCTTCTTTTTTCTCTTCTGAACTCAATTTAGCTACAAAGTTATTTCTAAATTCGTCAGAAAAAAATAGGCCATGAAGATAGGTGCCCATAACGAGCCCATTAGACGATATTGCACCATCTTTTCTGTTGCCTAAAATGGCGAAGGGATTATTACAATCACTTCCAGAAGTAATACCCAGATGTATTTCATAACCAGAAATTTTTTTCCTATTTATAGTGCTGATAAATTCTTTTTTTCCAAGATTCTTTTCTTTCCCCATTTTTGTTTTAACGTTTAGGAGGCCAAGGCCTTTTGCTTTCGATGGTGTACCGTCATATCCTTGATCATCTATTATTTCGTTACCTAAAATTTGGTAACCGCCACAAATTCCCAATATAGAACCTCCTCTTCTGTAGTGCGCCTTAATATCGATATCCCAGCCTTGGCATTTAAGAAATTTTAGGTCAGCTATTGTTGACTTTGTTCCTGGTATTATAATCAAGTTCGTATCTGCTGGTATAGGATTGCCAGGTTCGACAAATTGTAATTTTAATCGATTGTCAATTTTAAGAGGATCAAAATCATCAAAGTTTGCAATACGGGATAGCTTCAAGACCGAAATTACGCACTTACCGGTGCCGAAACTATTTTTGAGATCTTGACTATCCTCTGCTGGAAATAATTTTGCCTTGTCAAAGAAGGGCATAACCCCAAAACTCTTCCAATCTGTTTTCTTTTCAATGAAGGCAACCCCATCATCAAACAAACTTTTGTCTCCACGAAACTTATTTATAATGAACCCTTCAATTAAGTTTATGTCGTTTTGGTCAAGGACTTCTTTTGTACCTATAAGCTGAGCAATAACCCCGCCTCTTTCAATATCTGCTGCTACTATTACAGGAACACTCAAAACTGAAGCAAACCCCATGTTTGCAATATCAGCCTTTCTGAGATTAACTTCTGCTAAACTACCTGCGCCTTCTGCAATGACCAGATCATAGTCATTAACCAAATTCCTGAAACTATTTATCGCTATCCCTATAAATTTATCTTTATGAGAATAATACTCCCGTGCTTTCAGAGATTTATATTTTTTCCCATTCAAAATAACCTGAGACCCGATCATGGTTTCTGGTTTTAATAGAACTGGATTCATGTCTGAGTGAAAATCAATACCCGCTGCATAAGCTTGAAATGATTGTGCTCTGCCAGCTTCTCCTCCGTCCACCGTTATAGCAGCATTGTTTGACATATTCTGAGGTTTAAAAGGAGCAACCCGCAGGCCCCGTTTCTTAGCCGCTCGTATAAGCCCAGCGACTAAAAGTGATTTTCCAACATTGGAACCAGACCCCTGAATCATTAGCGCTTTTCCCATAGTTAAAATTCTATACCTTCTTGACTCATTACGCCATTTCGAAAGTGGTGCTTAACCAAAGTCATATCTGTTACCAGATCTGCAATATTGATTAACTTCTCATCAGCATTCCTTCCCGTGAGTATTACATGAGACATCTCAGGTTTTTTTTCTTGTAAAAAAGTTACAACATCATCGATTTCGATGTAACCATATCTGAGCGCTATATTGATTTCATCAAGTAAAATAATCTTTTTTTCCTTATCCAGGATAAGTTCCTTAGCTTTACCCCATGCCTTTTTTGCAGATTCAATATCTTTTTCTTTATCTTGGGTATCCCAAGTAAATCCATCTCCAAGAGTATGGAATTCACAAAATTCGTGAAAGTACTTTTGGATCAGGTCACGCTCACCGGTTCCCATCGCGCCCTTTATAAATTGAACAACTGCACATGGCATACCATGTGCAATACCTCTAAAAACCATGCCAAAGGCAGCAGTACTCTTTCCCTTTCCTGTCCCAGTATGAACGATTATTAGGCCTTTTTTTAACGTTTTTTTTGCGAAAATTTTTTGCTTCGAAGTCTTCAGCCTTTTCATTTTTTCATTATGTTTTTCGTTTTCAGACATTTTTTTTATCCTCTTGACAATTGCATATTTTTACTGCTCAACTAGTAATTAACTGGTCCTTTTTTTTGGTTAAATGGGAATGCGAAAAAGACTAAAAAGCAAATCGTAGCCGTACCCGCGACCGTAAATAAAAGAGAATATTAACACTGAGAAATAATCTTGGGAAGTTGGTATTCATAAAGCTGTGCTTTACTTTTAATAGCCGGGAGACCTGCCAGTAAAAAAAAGAAGAGCGAACGGGATATTCGTGTCTGAAAACAGTTAGATATTGTTTTTTTGATCCCGTTTTCCAGTAAGGAGGAATAATTGGAATCCGATGATATTTTATATGTTTGCATTACATGCAAAAAAAATGGTGAAGCTGTTGAACCACGTTCTGGAAAGATACTCTATGACAACCTAAAACGGTTGAACAGCAAGATGAATATAAAACCTGTTAAATGTTTGGCAGGATGCTCTAATGGTTGCACTCTGAGTCTTACAAATAAAAATAAATGGACTTATGTAATTGGCAACTTAACCCCTGATCAAGACGAAGCTGATATTTTATCTGGATTTACATTATATAAAAAAACAAGAGATGGTAAAATCCGATTCTCAGAACGCCCTGCAGCATTTAAAAAACAATCACTAGCTAGGGTTCCACCAGAAAACTATATGGTAGTTGAAGATGAGTAGTCTAGAAAAAATTCCTGTCACAATTTTAACTGGTTTTTTGGGAGCCGGAAAAACTACATTAATTCGAAATTTAATTCTTAAGAACAAATCGAAAAAACTGGCCGTTATTATAAATGAGTTCGGTGATTTGGGTGTAGATGGAGAAATAGTAAAACAATGTTCAGATGAAACCTGCCCAGAAGAAAATATTCTCGAATTAGCAAACGGATGTATATGTTGTACAGTGGCCGACGACTTTATTCCCACTATGAAATCCCTTTTAGAGGGCCAATATATTCCGGAACATATATTGATCGAAACATCAGGTCTCGCCCTTCCCAAACCTTTATTGAAAGCTTTTGAGTGGCCGGAAATTCGAAGCCGCCTCACGGTTGATAGCGTTTTAGCCGTTGTAGATGCAGAGGCGGTTGTTAATGGTATATTTGCACCTCAAATGTCTACTGAACTTGAAGAAAAACAAAATCAAACTTACGTTGAACATGAAACACCTCTCTCCGAAGTATTTGAGGACCAAATAAACTGCTCAGATGTTGTGCTACTAACAAAGCCAGACCTTGTGGAAAACATTGCAGACGCCAGAAATATCATAATTAAGGAAATGGAACGGAATGTTCCAATTCTAGAAGTTCAAAATGGTGACATTGGGGCTGATGTGATTTTAGGCGTAAATGCAGCAGCGGAGACTGATCTAGATAATAGACGATCTCATCATGATGGCTTTGATGATCATGAGCACGATGATTTTGATACATTTAGCATCTATGTGCCAAAAATTCTAGATTTAGAGAAATTTAAAATAGTTTTAGAAACACTCATACGGAAAAATGACATATTGAGAATTAAAGGTTTTTTGCGAGTTGAAAGTAAGCCATTAAATTTACTTGTTCAAGGTGTTGGTAAAAGATTATCAGTAAATTTTACAGACACTAAAATTCCTGTGGAAAATACTGGGAACTTAGTTTTTATAGGTGAAAAAGGGAGGATCGATCAAGACGTAATCTCAGCCTATCTCCACTCAAGTCTGAATTAATATGCATATCATTTTTAATGAAGATCACTATTTAGATAATTCCAGTGTTCCAGTTGATTTAAACCAGGAGCCTGCTGATCTAGTTATTTTGTCTTTTTCAGATAGTGATTTAAATGCGTTTGCGAATGCATGGAAAAAAACGTTAGGGGACTTTGGTAGAGAGTCTGTTCCTACATTGAGACTGGCAAATATAAAACAACTAACTCATAATTTATCTATTGATACCTACATGGAGAAAACAGTCTCCAAATCTAAAGGTATTCTTGTAAGACTTATTGGAGGTGAGCAATATTGGCCATACGGATTAAATTATTTAAAGAGCGTATCAATTAAGAAAAAGATACCGTTGGCTGTAATACCAGCCGATGGGAGGGAAGATAAAGTTTTAGACTCGTATTCAAATTTGCCAAAGTCAACATTAGAAAACTTAAAAAATCTATGTGATGACGGCGGAGAACTATCTGCACAAGCGGTATTAGCTCAAATGGCACTTGCTGCATCACTACACTTCCCAGCCATTACAGAATTCAGCAAAGTAAAATCTCATGGTTTTTATTGCTATAAAAAAGGTATTCTAGAAAATTTTACCGTGAGCACTGACGCAAAACCTACTGTCTGTATTATATTTTATAGATCATACCTGATGGCTGATGACCTCGAACCCATAGACCAATTAACTAAAGATTTTAAAAAGAGAGGCATAAAATGCATAAGTATTTTTGTAAATTCACTTAAAATCAAATCGACCGCCAAGTGGATAGAGTCGATGTTATCGAAAATATCCCCTATTGCGATACTTAATGCTACAGCCTTTTCAGCAAAAAGTCGCGAAACTAGCAAATCTCCATTAGATCATGTGGGTGTGCCTGTTTTTCAAATAATTTTATCTACCTCTAAGAAAGAATCTTGGAGACGGAATCCAATTGGCTTAAATTCCTCTGATTTGGCTATGCACGTTGCTATACCAGAGGTAGATGGGCGCATAAATGGAGGGATTGTAAGTTTTAAATCTGAACAAGCTTTAGACCCCGCATTACAGTTTCCAATCTCAAAGCATAAAGTCGAGAAAACTCTTTCTAAAAAGATAATAAATAAAGTTGAAAAATGGCATACTCTCAGATCTAAGAAAAATGAAGAGAAAAGAATAGCCATCGTATTATCTTCATACCCGGGTCGTGACTTTCAATTAGCTCATGCGCTTGGCCTAGACACAATTAAATCAACAAAGCATATTTTAGGTTTTCTTGGGGATAATGGATTTAAATTCTCTAACCCTGATAAGTTTTTTGAGAAGTTAAAAAGCTCTAGAATAGAGATTCCCATCAAGTTATACGAAAGACTGCTAAATCTCATTCCACTAAAACCTAGAACTAAATTATTTAAAACATGGGGTGGTTTCGAAGAAGATGTTTTTTTTGAAAAGGACAAGTTTGTTCTTCAGGGTTATAAAAACAATAATTTTTTTGTGCTGGTGCAGCCCTCAAGAGGTTTACTAGAGGATAAAAAAACCGATTATCACGATCTTGAAAAAATACCTTGTCACAGCTATGTGGCAATGTATCTCTGGTTGCAGATGCAAAATATTGACGCATTTCTTCATATGGGAACGCATGGAAGTCTCGAATGGCTACCAGGGAAAACAGTAGGTCTTTCCAATCAGTGCTGGCCCGAGTTACTAGTAAACGACATACCTTTTATTTATCCGTTTATTGTTAATGATCCGGGAGAAGCATCGCAGGCAAAAAGAAGATTGGGGGCTCTTACTGTGGGGCACATGCCTCCAAAAATTCAAACTATGGATCTTCCAAATGAATTGAGAGATCTTGAATTTCTATTAGATGAATATTCTACGAGCGGTGATCTCGATCAAGTAAGGAAAGAGCATATTGAAAAGAAAATAATTCATGAGGCTAAGAAAATAAAATTAGATAAAGAGCTATCAGTTGATCCCATAACATCAGATAGTGAATGGTTAACAAGAATAGACTCTTTTGTTTGTGATTTAAAGGAATCCCAGTTTTCAAGTGGTCTTCATATATTTGGCAAAGGAGATTGTGGAGCATCCGAACTGAATGGCTTACTCCGATGCCTAGAGGGAAAAAGAATTAACAGTGGACCATCGGGATCGCCATATAGGAACCGTACTGATATTAAACCTACAGGCAGGAATATATATGCTGTAGACCCTAGATCGATACCCACAAAAATAGCTTTCCAAAATGGTCAAGCAATGGCAGATGAATTTGTAAGACAATATTTGCAAGACAATGGAGATTATCCAAAAAATTTAACCATTGATCTTTGGGGATCAGCATCCATGCGAACGGGAGGACAAGAGTACTCAATGGCACTTGCTTTTGCTGGCCTTACACCAATTTGGGACAAAAATAACGCTCGGATCCTTGGCTTTAGCATTCTATCACTAGCAGAGCTAGGTCGCCCGAGAATTGATATTACTATCAGACAGTCAGGTTTGTTCAGAGACATCTTTCCAGAGCTTAATAGATTATTTTTTGATGCAATCGATAAACTTCATGAAAGAGATGAGACATTGAAAGATAACCCTTATAAAAATAAGATTGACAGAATTTTTGCGCCTAAGCCTGGATCTTTTGGGGTAAATATCAAAGAAAAAATTGAAGGACCGCTAGCCGATCACACGGCTAAGATTGGTGAGGCATGGATTAGAAGCTCGGCTTGGGCTTATCAAAAGAATGGAAAATTTAACCAAAATACAGAAAGTCTCAAGAAAAGGTTAACCGATACTGAAGCACTAATTCACTCTCATGATTTATGTGAAAGTGATTTGTTGTCAGCAAAGGATTATGCTGACCACATAGGGGGTTTTAACGCAGCTGTTACCAGTATGCAGAAAACTAATCCTAAACTATACCATTTAGATATTTCATCCGATGGAATTCCAAAAGTTCGTACAACAAATCAAGAATTAGCAAGAATTATCAGGGGAAAGCTTTCTGACGATAAGTGGGTCTCAGGAATGTTGCAGCATGGCTACAGAGGCGCGGCTGAAATAACAGAACTAGTATTCAACTTGTCTAATTTTGGCAAATCTGGAGTATATTTACCTAATCACTTAATAGAATTGGTATATAACTCAACTTTAGCCAATACAAAGGTTGCTGACTTTATGGCAGAGGAAAATATAGACGCCCTTAAAGGTTTAGACAATACTTTTAGTGAGCTTAGAGACTTAGGTCTATGGAAAAGTTTTCATAACTCTATTCGATATGAGGAAAGACTAGTTGAAAATGGCTAGGGTCTTAGGAATATGCCCAACTATTGACTCACCAATTAAATCTAATGATGGTTACTTAATCCGTTTCAGGCCAAAATACGGATATCTCTCATCTAAACAACTCTCTATTCTTGCTGATGCAATTTCTTGTTCTGGAAGTAACTTTATCGAATTGACATCGCGAGCTAACATCACAGTAAGAGGTCTTCAAAAAAAACATCTTGAACAGCTATCAAATTTTCTTAATCAGGCCGGTATTATTAATGCTGCTGAAAAAAAGGAGAATATTTCAAATATCATTTATAGTCCCTTTTCTACGAAAAATAAAAACCTAACACAAAAGATAGCAAGTATTTTAGAAGATAATCTTAATAATCTCCCCAAACTCCATAAGAAATTCGGTATTGCTGTTGACTTAGGAGAAGTGGCCAGCCTGCAAGAAACCAATGCAGACCTCAGGATAGAGACAAACAAAGAAAAAATTCTAATTTTAAGAATTGACGGTTCAGACCGCGGTATAGTTGTAGAACCAGAAACATTAATTGAAAAAATAGAAATGATTTTAAGTAATGTAATGGCTGTCTCGAACCAGCTGAAAAGCAGAGATTTAATAAATTCAATTGGAGAGATAGACCATATTTATTTTCCAGACATTAAACCAAGAAAACAAAATTTTTCTCCACGACTCGGTCCCTGTTTTGGAGGATATATGATTACGGTACCTGGAGGAAAATTTTCAAGTCACCAACTGAGGGAATTAGCTTCGCATGTTAAGGGAGTAGCAGTGACCCCATGGAAATCTTTTTTTATTAATTCAGCCAAAACAAAACCACCTTTAAGATTTCTCTCAAAAAATACAGGTTATGATCTGAGCGTGAGCTATTGCTCTGGTAAACCCTATTGTAGTCAAGGCATTTTGGAAACCAGTCAGGTGGCAAAAGTGGTCACTACGTTTCTTAAAGAAAGATTAAAAAATAGAAAAAATAAAGCAAAGATTCACATAAGTGGTTGTTTAAAAAATTGTGGTCTCTCAAAGCAGACATCGATACTTATTAACAGTTCAGGAGGGGAAAAGTCTGTAAGCGTAAAAGATGAGAAATTTCAGCATTTAGCATCAAAAATTTTTATGGAATTGAATAAATGACATTTGAATACGAAAGAAGCCCAGACAAAATTTATGAGCAATCTTTTTCTATTATTCGAAAAGAAGCGGACCTCTCTTCTTTTTCAAACCTTGAAGAGAAAATTGCAGTGAGGATGATACATGCCCTTGGTCTTATTGGGCTGGAAAAATATATTCAATTTACACCAGATTTTGTTAGCAAAGTAAGAGATGCTTTAGAGCGAGGAGCTCGGATTATTTGCGATACGAGGATGGTAAGTGAGGGAATAACAAAAGCAAGACTACCAGCGGACAATGAAATCATCTGTACTTTGAATGATAAGTCCGTACCAGACATTGCAAAACGAATATCGAATACCAGAACGGCTGCAGCAATTCATTTATGGGAAGATTACATACAAGATTCTCTAATTGTTTTTGGTAACGCTCCCACTGCGTTATTTTATTTGTTAGAGTTTCTTGGTAAGAGAAAAAACTTGAAACCTGCGGGCATAATTGGTTGCCCTGTCGGGTTTGTTGGAGCCGCGGAATCTAAGCAAGCATTAATCGAAGTAAAAACGCTGAACAGTCTAGTTGTTAAAGGCCGGTTGGGGGGAAGTGCTGTAGCGGTAGCTGCAGTTAACGCCTTGGCACAGGAGAAAGAATAAATATGTATAGTATATATTGCGTCGGGGTTGGGCCGGGAGATCCAGAGTTACTGACAGTTAAGGCATCCAGAATAATATCCGATGCAAGACAAATAGCATATTTCAGAAAAAAAAATACGTTGGGCAGAGCGAGAGCGATTATACAAACATTAATTTCCAATAGTGCGCCCTTTGAATACGCTATGGAATACCCTGTAACTAATGAAGTCGATTTTCGATCTGATAAATATAAGCATTCGATTAATCGATTTTATGATGACTGTGCCAATAAACTAAAGAAACTCTTATTGAACGACGATGTGGTGGTCATATCAGAAGGTGATCCTCTTTTTTATGGATCATTTGTTCATCTATTTAGACTTTTGAAAAAAGATGTGAATATAGAATTCGTGCCTGGAATAACTGCAATGTCAGGTGCTTGGAACAATTCTAAGTTACCAATAGCAATGGGAGATCAACCCCTAACTATCCTAATGGGCATACAAAGTCGCGAAGAATTAAAGAGCCATCTTGAGAGTTCCAAAAATGTTGTAATCATGAAAGTGGGTACCCAATTAGAAAAAGTAAAATCTGTACTAGAAGAAACGGATCGGCATAATGAGGCATTAGTAATTGAAAAAG
>CACBNQ010000014.1 GCA_902540655.1 uncultured Alphaproteobacteria bacterium
AAATGGTATTATTTTGCTGTGCTTAGCAATGCTAGGTTGGGCTGGTAATACGGTCGCAGGAAGGATGTCAACTGGTGAAATTTCGCCAATGGTAGTTGTTTTTTTGCGATGGTTTATTATTTCAATTTTTTTAATCATATTTTTAAATAAGAAATTAATTTTGTCTTTTAAGTTAATTAGTGGGAAACTCGTTTGGCTTTGCTTAATGGGCTCACTTGGACTCACCGGTTTTAATGCATTGTTTTACATAGCTGCTCAGAATACAACAGCAATAAACTTAGGTATTATTCAAGGCATCATGCCTGCAATAATATTAGTTGGGTCAGTAATTATTTTCAAAGAGGCGGTTAACTTTACGAAGGTTACTGGGCTGATAATAGCATTTTTTGGCGTCCTAGTAGTGGTAAGCCAAGGCAACTATGAGAGAGTAATTTTATTGTCTTTTAATTATGGAGATTTAGTGATGCTATGTGCCTGTTTTTTCTATTCTGGCTTTACCCTAGGATTGAAAAAAAAACCAGTAATTGATCCTGTTGTACTCATGACTTATTTCTCACTTAGCGCCTTGATATTTTCTATTCCGCTACTGATTATAGAATACTATCTAGGGCTCATTCAGGTTCCTGCTACAAGTACTGCTTGGCTTACTATACTTTACATAGCTTTTGTCCCCTCTTTTCTAGCTCAGATTTTTTTTATAAGAGGTGTTGAGCTAGTTGGAGCATCTAAAGCAGGGTTATTTATTAATTTTTTACCTATCTTCGCAGCAATCCTGGGAGTGCTCTTGCTAGGGGAGAGGTTATTCGTTTATCATTTAATATCATTATTCATTGTTTTGTTGGGTGTCTATCTTTTCATGGTAATTGGGGATAAAGAAAAAAATATATCGTAATAAAAAATTGGACTCCAAAACTTTGTTGTGGCATCAGATATTATCAGGAACTACGGTCAAGCTATTGTGAAAAAATGCAACTGAATGAAAACAAATACTTTAGGGATATTTTAGAAGAAGAAAAAAAGTTGGAGTTTGTTATCGCCAACGAACTCCAAAATCCAGACAGACGGAAGGCATTCACTTTTTCTTTTGAGGATATATCACTTGATATAACTAGGCAGCTTATTTCCTCTGATCAGTTTGCTAAACTTAAAATGCTTGGAGAGGCTATAGACATTAAAGATAAAAAAAAGAAGCTCTTTGAGGGTTCTTTTTTGAATGTTACTGAAAATAGACATGTAACCCATTTCCTTGAACGTAATTCAAACTTAGTAGTAGATAAAACTGACAGGTATAAGTCTTTCATTTCTTTCCTAAAACAAAAAAAAATAAAGAATCTAATTAATGTAGGAATAGGAGGATCGGACCTTGGCATAAAAATGGTTTATCATGCACTAAAGCACGAAAGTAAGGGGCCTTCCTTAATTAACATATCAAATTTAGATTTCACAATTCTTGAAAACACTCTTGAAATGAAAGATATCAAAGAAACGTTCTTTATCTTCAATTCCAAGTCGTTTTCTACAGAAGAAACATTAGTTAATCTAAGCTTTGTCAAAACTTTGCTCAATAATGAGGGCTTGGATCTCCATGATCATATGGTGGCAGTCACATCATTTCCAGAAAAAGCATTGGAAGCCGGTCTCAAGGAGCACGCAATTTTTCACGTTCCGAATGGAGTAGGCGGAAGATTTTCAATGTGGTCCCATTTTGGTTTAGGCTTAGTTGCGTCTCTTGGTATAGATGTTTACAAACAGCTTCTTGCAGGAGCCTATAAAATGGACAAGCATTTCTTGGAAGAAAAACTTGAATTAAATTTACCCTACATTCTCGGCATAACAAGGATATGGAACAGAAACGTTCTAAATCTGCAAAATCTAGCAATTGTTCCTTATCAGGATGGTTTGAAATTTTTTCCAACTTGGTTTCAGCAAGTGGAAATGGAGAGCAACGGGAAAAGTATAGATGCTCTAGGTAACGATCTAGAGTTACCCGCAGCACCTTTAGTTTTCGGGGAAATTGGAACGGAGTCGCAACACAGTTTTTTTCAGTTACTACATCAAGGCATAGATAAAATTCCAGTGGAGTTCTTAGTTCCATTTGAGGGTAACAATGTAGTTGGTAAAAATAAAAAAGATTTTGAACCCCATTCAAGGTTAGTTGTAAACGCTATTGCACAAGCAGAAGCGCTTATTACGGGAAAACACACACATAAAGAAAAGTATAGAAATATGACGGGCAATAGGCCGTCTACCTTTATAAGCTGGGATAGAACCAACGCCGAGTCTTTAGGTAAACTAGTTTCCCTGTATGAAAATGCAACTATTGTATGTGGCTTGCTATGGGGAGTTAATAGTTTTGATCAATGGGGTGTCGAACTGGGAAAAGAGATATCAAGAAATATTTATACCGGTCAAAATTTAGAAGACTTATCTTACAGCGCGAGGAAAATGTTAAAAGGTATCATTTAAATCTCGATATATTACTTTTTCAAGAGAGTTTTAAATGCAGCTTCAAATCGTGCTTTATCAATTTGTCTCGATAATCGCAAGTTCATTACTTTATCCTGAATCGAATTGCTTTTTTTAGACAGTGTCTCGTTCATGAGAAGTTTTTTGTCTATCCTTTTCTTGTCTTTGTCATTTTTCAATTATCTATGTCTTTTAATAAGTAGCTTATGATTTTATAGGAATCTTCTGGGGAGTTTCTTTTTTTGGCTCTTCTCTGTAAAGATGAATAGATAATAGCCCATCTTTAAACTCAGCTCCGTTTACTCTTACATTTTCAGCTAATCTAAATGTTTTAGTAAACGCTCGTTTAGCTATTCCCTTATGAATATATTCATGTTGTGTATCTTTATCACCATTGCCACAAACCACCAATTCACTTGATGTTGCCTCTATAATAAGATCGTTAGAACTGAAGCCAGCGAGTGCCAAAACAATTATAAAACTGTTATTTGAAAGTTTTTTAATATCGTAGGCGGGATAGGTGGAATGTTTTACAGAAGACATGCGTTCAATTTCATCAAAAAGACTGTCAAAGCCTACAAAAGAACTCATATATGGTGATGACAAAAAACTCATGATTTCTTTATTTTCCCTTTTTAATTTTAATAGTCTGATCAAAATGAGAAATCAATATGGAAATGGAAAACTGATCACTTTTAAGGTTGAAAAGTGAGGTTAATAACAGTTTTTCATCCTCAGCTGAAACTATCCTTTCAAGTACTTAGATAGAGAAATCTGTAATAAGTAGCTTATTAAGCCGAATAAAGTAATCGATAAAATTCCGAGTGTAAAAAGGCTAGCAAACATTAGATCAGTTTTTACTCGACCATTTGCTAAAATCATAAGATATCCCAAGCCTTGAGATGACCCAACCCATTCCCCTATAACTGCTCCAATTGGTGCATAGACGCTAGCTAACTTTATTCCGGAACATAAAGAAGGAATGCTATGTGGAATTTTTAAATATAATAGATTTCTTCGGTTTGTTCCTCTCATTGTCTTTGCGAGGTCAAGATATCGTTTTGGGGTTTGAGAAAGACCATCATGAAATGCTGAAGTAACAGGAAAATAAATAATCAAGATTGCCATTACGACTTTTGACAAAATACCATAACCAAGCCATAAAGTAAGTAATGGGGCAATTGCAAATACCGGAATAGATTGGCTAAATATCAACAGTGGTCTAAGTATCAAGCGTGCAGTCACGAATATTTCAAGTGTTAACGCAGTAATCATGCCTAATATTATCCCTATGGTGAGCCCAATTAAGACTTCTACAATTGTCACAATTGAATGTTCATAAATAAGCAGTGAGTTTTCTTTAAATGCGACTAATACGGAGTAAGGTGTTGGAAGTATATAGGGTGGAGGGTTAGCTAACCTTACCGCTAATTCCCAAAAAAAGAAAATTGATAAAAAAGTACAGACTATATAAATTATAGCTTTCATGATCGGTTGCTTTTTATTTTTTCTAGTAACGAATATTGCAGATCGAAAACCAATTTGTCGGAATATGTTTTAGGAAACGGTGGTTTGAGACTTCTATTGCTTGTTGTCTTTTGCCGGCCAAGAATGTAGATACTTTCACACAGTCTTGCAGCTTCATGGGGATCATGAGTTACAAACAAAACGGTTTTTCCTTTAAGACTTTCAAATGTCAGATCGATCATCTCTTCTCTGGTATTTGAGTCTAATGAACCAAATGGCTCATCTAATAGAACTATAGGTGTATTTTCCATTAACGTTCTTGCGAGAGCAGCTCGTTGACGCTGTCCTCCAGAAAGCTGAAAGGGATATTTTTTTTTATGATCCATCAAACCAACTTTTTCAATAATTTTCAGTTTTTTTTCTGGCGAGAACTTTTCTCCTCGTAATTTATTACCCAAAGAAACATTGGCGCTTACTGTCGCCCATGGAATTAACAAATCATTCTGGGCCATGTAGGAAACACGATTTGAGATAGGTAAGTGATCATTACTTTTTATGCTGCCGTCAAGTTTTACATGGGTTGGCAACCCAGCAATTAATCGAAGAATAGTCGATTTGCCAATACCTGATGCACCAAGAAGGCAAGTCCACTGATTAGCCCTTACTGCAAGCCTTATATCTCCAAACAAAACCTCACTTTCTGATCTTACACTTCCGATCAATTCTATTGAAGGGGAGGTGGAAGACATCATATATTAGTCATTTCCCAAAAATTTTTTTCGAGGAGTGTAGCTATTTTAAATTTTTGAGAAAGGTCACGAAATTTACCTAAAGATGTATAGTTGCCACCTAGTCTT
This sequence comes from uncultured Alphaproteobacteria bacterium, assembly GCA_902540655.1. Classification (GTDB taxonomy): domain Bacteria; phylum Pseudomonadota; class Alphaproteobacteria; order Rhodobacterales; family Rhodobacteraceae; genus CACIJG01. Next base: position 4,791 of record CACBNQ010000014.1, read on the forward strand.
ATGATAACAGCATTATCAATTAAGGTTCCTACTTCCACACATAAACTTTGATAATCCTTTCCAGCATATGTAGTTATCCACTTTTCATAGACCGAACTATATTGGGACGCTCCTAAGCGCTTACCTATTTCCCCATAGCCCAGCACACATGGTGCGAGTGCTGCCATAAGGTCTAAAAAATCCCCTGAAAAACCCGCATCCAGAACGAACCTTGTGTAAGCTAAATTCTGATGCATTTCATTTGTCTTTTCAAGTTCGTCAGTTGAGATGCCTTCACTGTTACAAAATTCTATATGCAATTTTATTTCCTCGTCTAAAAGTGCGTGAACCACCTTGGAACAAGTGTGCATCTCAGTTATGTTACCGGACTTTGCAATTGCAAGACCCCAAGCTCTAGAAAAATGTTTTAGAAAGATATAGTCTTGTCTCAGATAGTTTAGAAAAGCGCTTTTTGGTAAAGTTCCATCTCCTATTTTTTCTACAAATGGATGCCTCGTATAAGAAGTCCACTCAGTCTTATACAAATCTCTCCAAGTTGAAAAAACGTCACTGTAGTTCATCTAATTCCTCGTTACATCTATAGCTATTCTAGAAATCGGAAAAGCCTTATTTATTAACTTATTTTGAATCAGAAAATCTTGGAATTCTAGATATCTTCCGGCATCAAACGCAGGAGGTCTCAAAGCAAAACGAGGTATCGTATCCGCCCATGCCATTCTATTTAATTGATCATCTAGTTCTTTAGACGTCGACGCAAATATTTTCCAGCTTTCCTCAGGATTATTTATAATAAATTGGGTTGCTAGCTCCGTTGCTTTAAGAAATTTACGAATTTTTTCTTTATCAATATTCTTTGAATTAGCAACATAAATAAGCTCGTCGTAAGGAGGAACTCCTTCTTCCTCTAGGAAGAAACATTTTCCGGGTACGTTCTCAATCTTCATTTGATTTAATTCAAAGTTTCTGAAAGCACCAATAACAGCATCAACCTGACCAGACATTAAAGAAGGTGAAAGAGAAAAGTTTACATTTACTAGTTCTACATCTTCTAATTTTACACCATACTTTTCTAAAATTGCAGATAGTAGAATTTCTTCAACACCTGCAACAGAGAAACCGATCTTCTTTCCGGACAAACTCTGCGGAGTGCTTATGGGACCGTTCTCCAAAACTAACAGACAATTAAGTGGGGTTGCCACAAGGGTCCCAACACGAATAAGTGGCAATCCTTGTGTAAGTTGCAAATGTAATTGTGGTTGATAGCTTACGGCTAAATCAGCTTGACCAGCAGCGACAAGCTTTGGTGGAGCTGATGGGTCAGCTGGAGCGATTATTTCAATTTCTAGATTTTGATCAGAAAAATAGCCCTTTTCTTTAGCAATTATTATTGGACCATGATCGGGATTTATAAACCAGTCCAACAAAAGGGTCATTTTATCTTTTGCAGCCAATTTATTTGCTGTGAGAATTAAAAATAAGAGTATAAGTCTTAAGATCATTATTGGGTCCCTTTAATTTTGTTAAAAAATTTTTAATGCGTGAAAGTGGTTGGTCGGTCCATGACCTTTCCCGACAGATAGTTTATCTGAGTCTCTAATAGCACCAGTAACAAACTCCTTTGACTTAGAAACTGCCTCCTCTATTGAGTAGTTTTTAGCTAAAAAACTTGCGATAGAGGAGGATAAAGTACATCCTGTTCCATGTGTATTTTTTGTATTTATTCTTTTCTCATTGAACCAGACATGATCTTTTTCTGTTACTAGTAGATCATTACTTGTACTGCCTCCTGAGTGTCCACCTTTTATCAAAACCGACTTAGATCCCAAACATAATAGAGCTTTGCCTTGATTAACCATATCCTCTTTGGATTTTGCAACAGAAGAACCCAATAGAACTGCTGCCTCAGGTAAATTAGGTGTTATGATTGTTGCGATTGGTAACAGATGGTCTTTAACAGATTGGATTGCTTTTTTATCTAACAAAGGTGATCCACCTTTTGCTACCATAACTGGGTCAACTACTGAAAATACTTTTTTATATTTTGCCAATGTAGTGCCAACTTCTTTGGCGATTTCTGCGTTAGCGACCATTCCAACCTTAACTGAGCTTACACATATATCACGAAAAATAGCATTAATTTGAGACGCAACAAATTTTTTTGGTATCAAATGAATACCTTCCACTCCCATAGTATTTTGGACTGTTAAGGCAGTAACTGCTGCCATGCCATATACACCATTTGCAGCAAATGTTTTTAAATCAGCTTGTATTCCTGCACCTCCCGATGGATCAGACCCAGCTATAGACAGAACATTTTTCACTCGATTTGACATTTTTAGTTCACCGGTTTGTTATCTTCAAATACTCGTCGAATTTCATCATGCAATAATTTTGTTTCCATGTAAGGATCATCTTTACCACAGATCGCCGATACTACTGCCATCCCTTGGCAGCCGGTGCTAAATATTTTTCCACAGTGTTCTCTTTTAAGTCCACCGATAGCTACTGATGGTAGAGATGTTGCATTTACGATATCGCTTATACCGTTTAACCCGATATACGCATTGAAATCCGATTTTGTTGGTGTCGGAAATACTGGACTGATACCTATATAGTCCACTAAAGCTGGGTCTGCAGCTTTTGCATCTTCAATTGTTTCACATGATAATCCGATGATTTTATCTTTTCCAACTTTACCTCTTATCTCAAAGGTGCTTTTATCATTTTGTCCTACGTGGATACCATCTGCATCTATCGCTAAAGCCGCTTCAACGTCATCATTTACTATCAATGGGATCTCAGTATCCTTTAATATTTTCTGTAGCTCTTTTCCAACACCGATCCTATCTTTTGTCGATGCTTCTTTATCTCTAAGTTGAACCATCGTAATCCCGCCTTTTACTGCAGCATTAACTGTATTCAATAACCCAAAAGTTGCACAGAGATAAGGGTCAGTTACTAGATAGAGTTTTAATTTAGCGGCATCAAACACTATCAGCCCACTTTAAATTTGAAAAATTATGAGGGTTCACAAGGGAGAGTTGATCTATAAAATGCGTTCTAAATGAACCTGGGCCATTAGCACTTAATTTTGCTTTATGTCCTGCTTCAGCGAACAGAGTAGCAGCACTAACGCTAGCAGTGTAGGGATCAGTGATCGCTGTGAAGGCGCCAACTAGACATGTTAAAGAACATCCAATAGCTGTAACACTCGACATAAAAGATGACCCGCCTGATACTCGAGTAACCCTTACACCATCTGTGATTATGTCTGTTTCTCCAGTCACGAAAATTGTACAATTATGCTTTTTTGCAAGTTTCTTACTAGCATTTAAGGCTGTTTCAACTCCTTCTTGAGAGTCTACACCCTTTGCTTCAGTCTCTTCGCCTTGTAAGGCTAAAATTTCAGACGCATTCCCTCTTACAACTGAGGGTTCTAGGGATATCAATCTTGCTATTGAGGTTTGACGGTATGGTGTCGCAAAGTGCGCTACAGGATCCAATACCCAAGGGACTTTTGCTTTATTAGCCGCCTCAATTGCTTTTTCCATACCTTCGAGCCAATTTGGTGAAATAGTACCGATATTTACAGTTAGTGCACCCGCTACTGGAGAAAAATCTCCACTCTCTTCTGGAGTATGTATCATTGCTGGAGACGCTCCAACTGCCAAAAGCGTATTTGCTGCAATATCCATGGAAACATAATTAGTTATACAATGCACGAGAGGATTTTTTGCTTTTAATTCTTCAAGACTATTCATTGAGGTCTCCAATGATTTGTGGCCGATGTGAGGAATGCGCATATCTCATGACTCCTTACGCCAGCATTACCCGGTTCAAGTTTGAGGGTTATTCTCAGCCTCACAAAACAACGAGGCACCCCTGTCAATCCACTAGAACATCCTAATTAATATTAAAAGTCAAGAGAAAGAATTTCTAGGCGTTTATTTTCAAAAAAGAAGGTGAGATAATTTTCCCAAATAAATAGGTGACCGTATTAATATTCTATTCAATTAGTAATAGGTTAATTAATAAAAAAAAACGAAATGCCTTGGTATTTCTTAGATTTTTATTTTAATATTTTAGGATACTAAGATCATTACGATTAATTGTACTACAAAAACAACGAAAATGAATAATGTGAAATTCACAAAGAATAATGGTGTCGGGATATTAATACTGGACTCGCCCAAAAGAAAAAACGCGCTTAATTCAGAAGATATGTTGTTGCTAAGAGATATACTTTCTAGAGAGGCAAAATCTGATATTTATGCACTTATTATCTCAGGAAGCGGTAACGTTTTTTGCTCGGGAGCTGACCTTTCTGAGATTATTTCAATAATTGGAAAAAATAAAAAAGATCAAGAGTTACAAACAAACGATATGTCAAAATTATGTGATGCTATTCAAAGCTTTCCTCTCCCAACAGTGTGCGCTTTAAATGGGAGCGCTTATGGTGGAGGTGTAGAAATAGCTTGTGCCTGCGATTTTAGAATTGCTGTTTCAAATATTGAAATTATGGTGCCTCCAGCCAAGATTGGAATTCATTATCACCCGGCCGGAATAAAAAGATTTTTAAATATTTTTGGAGCAAGTACTACCAAGAGATTATTACTTACAGCAAAAAAAATGTCAGAAAAAGAACTCAAAAATGTTGGATTTTTTGATGAGATAATAAACGAAGGCGACAATATCATTGATAGAGCGCATGTTTTTATTAAGCAATGTAAAGAGTTATCGCCTGAAGCTGTAAGAGGCATGAAACTATCGATAAATGACATAGTTATGGATAGCGTGAGTGCCCAAAGTTTTGATTCACGCATCAAGGAAACACTTGAGTCTAGGTACTTAGAACGTCAACTAAAATTTATCAAAGAAAAAACTCTTAGTAGATAAATTAAAAAATTTTTATGCAGAAAGCATACCTTCAAGTCTTTTTGTTATTAAGCGGTCAGCTTCACTCATTATTCCATCTATAAGTTCTTTACAGCTTGGTATGTCATTTATTAGACCAACAACCATTCCGCATGACCACGCCCCTGCTTCCATTTCTCCATCTAGCATGACTTTAGGATATACACCTGCTACTTCATCCATAATGTCTTCAAATTTAATATTAGAACCAAGATCTTTTTCTTTTTCTAATAATTTTTCTACTGCAGAATTATTTAATACTCGTTCGGTGTTTCTCAGTGGACGCATAACAAGTCTGGTATCTAATTCTGTGGCATTAATTATTGCCTCTTTCACTCTTTCGTGACATGGAGCCTCCTTAGTAGCCATAAATCTTGTTCCCATGTTCATTCCATCAGCCCCCATTGCAAGCGAGGCAACTAAGCTTCGCGCGTCAGCCATTCCTCCTGAGGCGACAAATGGGATTTTCAACTCCTCAGCTGCTCTGGGAAGTAAAATCATATTTGGCATATCGTCTTCTCCAGGATGTCCTCCGCATTCAAATCCATCAACAGACACGGCATCACATCCTATAGCTTCGGCTTTGAGTGAGTGCCTAACAGAGGTACATTTGTGGATAACTTTTATATCGGCTTTTTTTAATTGTTTCATATAAGGTTGGGGATTTCTTCCTGCGGTCTCTACAATCTTAATGCCCCCATCGATAATTGCATCAATATATCCTGGATAGTCAGGCGCCGCTACTGTTGGAAGAAATGTTAAATTCACTCCAAACGGCTTGTCTGTCATTTCGTGGCATCTCGCTATCTCTTTTGCAAGATCGTTTGGGGTCTTCTGAGTAAGTCCAGTTATTATGCCTAAGCCGCCAGCATTTGATACAGCAGAGGCAAGCTCGGCAAATCCCACATAGTGCATACCACCCTGAATTATTGGGTGTTCAATGTTAAATAATTCTGTTATCCGGGTTTTCATTTTCAATTCCTATTTTTCTTTAATGCTATGACATTTAAGTTCAAATATAAAACTATTTTTTTGCTAGATAGGGTAAAATAGCAGAAAAATCCATACCCTTGCCACCGTCGGAAATGAAAGTTTCATATATTTCAGTAGCGTGCTTACCTAATTCAGTAGGGGCTGATACTGCGTTAGCAGCTTCTTGAGAAAGCTTAAGGTCTTTTAACATCAATTCAGCTGCAAAACCAGGTTTATAGTCCCTGTCTGCAGGACTTTCTGGCCCTACGGCAGGAGCTGGGCAATATGTGTTAACAGACCAGCAAGATCCCGAAGATGTTGATACAACATCAAATAACCTATTCCAATTTAGATTTAGTTTTTGAGCCAAATTAAAAGCTTCGCACACTCCTATCATTGAAATTCCCAAAATCATATTATTACAAATCTTTGCAGACTGACCAGCTCCTGGCCCACCGCATAACACAGATTTCTGTCCCATTATTGCAAAATATGGTTCTATTTGGTCATAAGCATCTTTTTCTCCCCCAACCATAAATGTCAGCGTGCCATTTTCTGCACCTACAACACCACCAGATACTGGAGCATCTATTACCGCTATTGAGTTTTTCTCAGCCTCTTTTGATACATGCAAAGCACTTTCCACGTCCACTGTTGAACAATCAACAAGTATTGTTTCAGAGGTACATAAGGGTATAAGTTCCTCATATACATTTCTCAAAACATTTCCATCGGGCAACATAGAAATGATAATTCTGCATTCCTCCGCTATTTTAGGAATCGAGTCCTGAGTAATATCTCCGACATTGGTCGGAGTGACGTCAAAACCTAACAAATCATGACCAGCGTTAATTAAATTTCTTGCCATGGGCGCACCCATGTTCCCAAGCCCTATAAATCCTATTTTCATGTTAGTGTACTCCTTACTTTAACGGTGAATAGTTTGAAAAAACGGTTTGAGGTCTTCATCCGAAACTTCACCCAGATTTGTTTTTTTCCATAGCGGAGTTCGGTCCTTATCGATAACAGCGGCTCTTATTCCTTCTTGGAAGTCTCCAAATTCTTGTGATCGAGCAGTAAAACTATATTCCGCATCAAGGGCGTCTGAAATACTATTGCGAACCTTTTCCATCTTTAGCATTGATATTGTATAAGCAACTGAAATAGGGGAGTTAAATCTTAATGCACTCAAGTCCTTTTCAAAATATGGGTGCTGCAATCTCGACTCTATATTCTTAGTTGAGACGTCAACCATAGCTTCTGAGATTTGTGAAAATGAGTTTTCTATTTCCGAGGCCTCTGTACTTCGATGGAATTTTTTTATCCAATCAATGTTTCCAGTTTTAACAAGTTTCTCTTTTAGATCCTCCCACTTTGTTTCTGGTATGAAGTAATCAGCGAACCCACAATAAATAGCATCACTTGCTTTCATTCTTTTCCCAGTTACACCCAAAAATGTACCTATATTCCCAGGTAGTTTTGCAAGAAGAAAAGAGCCTCCAACGTCTGGAACTAAACCAATGCTACATTCAGGCATTGCTATTTTGCTTGTTTCCCCCACAATTCTATGACTGCCGTGGCATGAAACTCCGACACCTCCACCCATCGTGAAACCTTGCATGAAAGCTACAAACGGTTTCTTGTAATTAGCAATCTTTTCATTCAGTCGATACTCATCAGCCCAGAACTTTTTACCATAAGCAAAGTTTTTGTTAAATCCGTTTTCATATAGGATCTGAATATCACCACCAGCACAAAAGGCTCTATCTCCTCTAGCGTCGATAACTACGAGGGCTATGCTTTCGTCGGTTTCCCATTCAATCAAGGCAGTCTCTATAGAGAGTATCATTAAATAGGTTAGTGAGTTTAACACGTCGGGTCTATTTAAAGTTATACGGCCTACATAGCCGGATTTTCGTATAAAAATATCCTCCGACATTTTTACTCAGACAAAATGGCTCTTGCTATAATTACTCTCATAATCTCATTTGTTCCCTCTAGAATTTGATGAACACGAAGATCACGTACTATTTTCTCTATGCCATACTCTTCAAGATAGCCATAACCACCAAGTATTTGTAGGGCGGTATTTGATATTTCAAATGATACATCAGTAACTAACCGCTTTGCCATTGCGACAGAGACAGTTGCATCCGGTTTTGAATTGTCTAACTTCCAAGCAGCGCTTCTCAAAAAAAGTCTTGCCGCCTCGAGTTGTGTTGCCATGTCTGCCAATTTAAATTCTATAGACTGAAATTTACTGATAGGTTTACCAAACGCTGACCTTTCCTTTGAATATGATTTTGCAATTTCATAGGCCTTTTGCGCGCCGCCTAATGAGGCGGCGGCAATATTAAGCCTTCCCCCATCTAAACCCTCCATAGCGTATTTAAAACCATCACCTTCTTCACCTACAAGGTTTGCAGCAGGAATTGAGCAGTTGTCAAATTGCACGATTGCAGTTGGTTGTGCTTTCCATCCCATTTTTTGCTCTTTTTTTCCGAAACTAAGACCTTTTTGTCCATTTTCAACTAAGACCATTGATATACCATTCGGTGTTTGATCTCCAGTCCTGCACAGGACAACGTATAAATCTGAAAAACCTCCACCAGATATAAATGACTTCGATCCATTAAGGCTATATCCCTCATTTGTTATTGCTGCCTTTGTTTTTAGCGCAGCGGCATCTGACCCTGATCCAGGTTCTGTTAAACAATATGAACAAACGTCATCAAAGCTTACAATGTTCTTTAAAAATTTATCTTTTAAAGCTTGGTCCCCTCTCTTTGAGATTACCCATGCAGACATATTGTGAATTGAAATAAAAGAGGAGACAGAAGGGCAGGACATTGCTAGAGCTTCAAATACGAGCGTTCCGTCTAAGCGCGACATTCCAGAGCCGCCATCTTCCTCAGAGACTATAATCCCTCCAAGTCCCAGGGTTCCAGCCTCCTTAAGAAGTTTTCTAGGAATTTCTTCCTTCTTTTCCCAGTCTATCGCATTTGGCGCAATAGTTTCCTCACCAAATTCCCTAGCCGTATTATAGAGAATGTTTTGTTCTTCTGATAAAGAAAAATACACTAGTTACTCCATTGTCGGAATTGAAAAACTCGCCCCCTCCTTGATGCCGGTAGGCCATCGGGACGTGACAGTTTTTGTTTTTGTATAAAAACGAAAGGCATCTGGTCCGTGTTGGTTAAGATCTCCAAAAGCAGATTTTTTCCAGCCGCCGAAAGTGTGGTAAGCTAGCGGAACGGGTATAGGTACATTCACCCCCACCATTCCCACATTAACTTTATTAGCGAAATCACGAGCAGTATCTCCATCTCGAGTAAATATAGCAGTCCCGTTTCCGTATTGGTTCGTTTTTACAAGATCAAGAGCTTCCTCATAGTTTTTAGTTCGTACCGTAGACAGAACAGGTCCAAAAATCTCTTGCTTATATATTTCCATTTCTTTTGTGACATTATCAAAAAGACACGCACCCACAAAAAATCCATTTTCATAACCCTGCATTTTGAAGTTTCTTCCATCAACTTTGAGAGATGCTCCTTGTTCTACTCCTTTATCAACGAGGCCCAAAATTTTATTTTGTGCTTCTTTTGTGACTACAGGACCAAAATCAATATCCTTGCCAGCCGTGTAGGGGCCGATTTTTAAAGACTCTATTTTAGGTATAAGTTTTTCAACTAATTTATCAGCTGTTTTTTCTCCAACTGGTACCGCCACGGAGATGGCCATACATCTCTCGCCAGCAGCTCCATATCCAGCTCCTACCAGTGCATCAGCTGCTTGATCCATATCTGCATCTGGCATGATCAGCATATGATTTTTTGCTCCAGCAAAACATTGTACTCTCTTTCCATTGGTGCAACCTCTTGTATATATATATTCTGCAATCGGTGTACTCCCAACAAAGCCAACAGCTTGGATTGTTTCATTGTCCAAAATAGCATCCACGACCTCTTTATCCCCATTTACGACTTGCAAAATGCCCTCTGGCAAGCCTGCTTCTAATAGTAATTCGGCTAAAGCCATAGGCACTGATGGGTCTCTTTCAGATGGCTTAAGAATAAACGCGTTGCCCGCGACGATTGCAGGACAAAACTTCCACATAGGTATCATGGCTGGGAAGTTAAATGGAGTAATGCCAGCGACGACGCCAAGTGGCTGTCGCATTGAATACATATCAATTCCCGGTCCCGCACTATCTGTGAATTCTCCCTTAAGAAGGTGTGGCGCTCCTATACAGAACTCAGCTACTTCTAGTCCTCTGATTATGTCACCTTCAGCATCCGGTAAGGTTTTACCATGTTCTGATGACAATAGTGCCGACAATTTATCCATGTCTCTATGAAGTAATTCAACAAACTTCATTATAACTCTCGCACGCTTTTGGGGGTTGACCTCTGCCCATTTTGGCTGCGCTACGCTAGCTAATTCGACGGCTTCGTTGAGCTCGTCGCGTGTTGCATAAGCCACCTCGGCTTGCACCTCGCCAGTGGCAGGATTAAACACTTGCCCGCTTTTGTTTGATTTTCCAGGTACTTCTTTGCCGTTAATAAAGTGGCCTATTGCTTTCATTTAATCCTCCGATAATGTTTTTAAAAGATATAGTTTATCAAATAACTATAAAATGTAATAAAAAAGTTTTATGGGTTCAAAGAGCCCTTGTTCTTTCAGAAGAAGGGCTCTTTGAGTTTAGATAAATGGTATCAATGGCACATCAAAAGATGAGCAAGCGGACAATAACATCAACGAACTTAGTAAAATAATTTTCTTCATCTTAACAACTCCCAATTATATCTAAGATGATTAAGGTTGTTTTAGTATTTCGTCAACCACTTTCAGTATACTGGTTGAATTGGGTTTTGTAAGCGAGTTGAAACTACTGTGGAAGTGTCCATTTTTATCCAATATAACTTTATAAAAATTCCATTTTGGTTGAAAGTTGTGTTCTTTTTTTAACCAACGGTAAAATGGGTGGGCACTTTTGCCTCGTACCGAAGTGATTTCTGTCATGGGTAGAGTAAGATCAAATGATATATTACAAAACTCTTTAACTTTAGAATTACTTGAAAGTTCCTGATTGAAATCGTTAGATGGAACAGCAATAACTACTAGCCCTTTGTCTTTGTAACTTCTATGTAATTTCTCTAAATGTGAATATTGGTTTGTAAATCCGCATCTTGAAGCAGTATTGGTAACCAATACTGCCTTACCTTCATACGCCCCTATATCTAAGGAGCCCCCATCTATACTTTTAAATGAAAATTCGGTTGCATCTGTAAGTGCTGGAGCGAAGCTCGAAAAAAACAATATAATAACCTGCAGTAATAGTTTCATGTTTGTGACCTGAGAAGGTACAAGTAGATTTAATTTTTAAAAAGTAAAGAGAAAATTATTCGTTGTTTTTCCTATGAGATTCCAAAGCCAAAATCAACGCAACAATAGCGATACAAATAATAAAGACAAAAACAAACATTGCGCCAAGACTACCTTCCATTTTTATACCCTCTTTAGTTGAAACTCTATTTATTATTAATTACTTTTTTTACTATTAAAATCGAAATCTTCTGCTCTAGAAACATTTTTATGTGTTACAATGAAACAAGCAATAGCAAGGAGAAGAACTGCACCAGCCTCGTATATGAGGTTTTGTGGATCAGAGCCCTTTCCCTGTAAGATTATCATACGACTAAGAGCAGTAATCGCAATGAATAAAGGGAGAAGTATCGGTATTCGTCGACTTTTGTAAAAAATTGCTACCATCCCCAGAACCTCGGTATAGATGAAAAGGAGTAAGAGATCTGCTAATTGAACCTTTTGTTGTAATATCAGATAGTAAATTTCTTGACCGGTAGCAAAGACAGTTGCTATGCCGATTAAAGTTAAAAGTACTTTTTCTGTAATTTTTATAGTTTCCTCTATCATTCTAAATTCCTTTTTCTTTTCTCTTCAATACCCGATATGCCTTCTCTAGAAGCTAACTCTGTCAATACTTCGTTTATAGATATATTTTTTGATCTCAACAAAACCAACATATGGTACAAAGTATCAGCAGCCTCTCCAATAATCTCTTTTTTTTTCTTTTTTACACTGGCAACGATGAGTTCTATTGCCTCCTCGCCAAATTTTTCTGCGCATTTTTCTGTTCCTTTTTTTAACAGCTTTGCGGTATGTGATTTGTTTGGAGATTCAGTTGTTTTTCCTTGAATTGTTAAATCCAATCTTTCTAGTATTGTGGTCATGTCATCCTCATGGGTACGTTAGATTTATTTAGAAACTCTTTTACTTCCGATATGGAAATTTCGTTAAAGTGAAAAACGGATGCAGCAAGCAAAGCTGATGCGCCACCGTCTTTAACAGCCTCAAGGAAATGTTCTACCTTGCCAGCACCTCCCGATGCTATTACCGGTATTCTTACAAGATCTGTTATGGTTTTTAGGAGCTTTATATCATATCCATCTTGTACACCATCTTTATCCATCGAGGTTAATAAAATCTCCCCAGCACCATTATCTTCCATAGATTTTGCAAACTCAGTAACTTTTATACCAGTGGACCTAGTCCCACCATGTGTAAAAACTTCCCAATCGTTTATGCTCGCACTAAATTTGGCGTCTATTGCTACAACGATGCATTGACTACCAAATTTATTCGCAGCTAAAGATATCAACCGAGGATTAGATACAGCAGCGCTGTTAAAACTTACTTTATCTGCGCCATGATTGAGTAACTTTTCAACTTCAGAGTCTTGTCGTACTCCTCCTCCAACCGTTAAAGGCATGAAGCATTGTTCGGCTGTTTTTTTTACGATTTCGTAGGTTGTATTCCTATTCTCTTGGGAAGCTGAAATGTCTAAAAAACAGAGTTCATCCGCACCTTTATCATTATAAATTTTTGCTATTTCGACAGGATCTCCAGCGTCACGCAGATTTATAAAATTTGTTCCTTTGACAACTCTACCATCTTTAACATCTAAGCAAGGTATTATACGCGTTTTTAACATGCTAATCCTTCAAAATTCTCAATGCCTCTTCAATTCTTAAAGCTCCAGTATATAGAGCTTTTCCAGCGATAATCCCCTCTAAGTTCGGAATATTTTTTTTCACGTTTTCAAGATTCTCGGGGCCATTTATACCTCCTGACCCAATTACGGGAATACTTACATTATCCGACAGTCTCTTTGTAGCATCAGAATTCAATCCCGTCATTAAGCCATCTCTTTCTATATCAGTGAAAATAATTGCATCGACACCACAATCTTCAAAACTTTTTGCCAGGTCTAACGTATTTTTATTTGATGTGGTTTTCCAGCCTGCAGTAGCGACCTTATTTGACCTGGAGTCTAGCGCAATTATGATGCCATCAAATAGTCTGCATGCCTCTTGAACTACAGAAGGGTTAGAAACGGCTAAAGTTCCTAAAATGACACGATCTACACCCTTCGACTTCCAGAATTCTATTTCCTTCAGACTTCTTATCCCCCCACCAACTTGAATTTTTAGGGAGGTAGAACTTCTTATCTCTTCAATGGTTTTTACATTCTTCTTAGTTCCAGAAACGGCACCATCTAGGTCTACTACGTGTAACCAATGACACCCTGCCTCTTGAAATATCTTTGCTTGAGCAATAGGATTATCATGGTAAACGATCGCTGTGTCTAGATCTCCCCGCTTCAGTCTTACACATTGGCCTTCTTTCAGATCAATAGCCGGATAAAAATTCAACTTAACTTTCCTTATCTAAGTTTTTCTAGTAAAATGGCACCGTGAGTTTAATACAATGTAATTAATTTATTAACAAGATTTAAAGACTTTCTAGTGGAGATAATAATGATGAAAACACTTATAGCGACAGTAGCTTGTCTTATGATTAGCACTCACGTTTTTGCGGGGGCGTTTTCAGGTACATACAAAACTATGCCAAGTAAAAGGTCTGGGGGCTGGGCTTATGTGAAATTTGGAGCATGTAAAGAGAATAAACACTTAACATGTGGTACCTTAATTAAGGCTTTTTCTAAAGATGGGAAAGTGATAAAAAATTATGAACACAAAGGTAAGTATGTTGTTTGGGATATGAAAAAAGATGGAGACAATAACTTTTCAGGGGGAAAAATAAAAGATTATAGTGATGGAAAAGTTTATAATTCAAAAATGGAAATACTGACAAAGAAAAAAATCGGAGTATCGGGATGTGTTTTGTTTATTTGTCAAGCACAGGAATGGAGCAAAGTAAAATAGGCTCGTTAACGTAGAGGATCCCATTCGATAAAATTGCTTATAATCTTTAGCCCCGGAATTTGGCTTTTTTCAGGATGAAATTGTAGACCAATAATATTTTCTTTGGCTATTGCTGCTACGATATTCTTGCCATGATTTGTAGTAGCCACAATATCATTCTCTGAACAAGCAATAAATTCATAAGAATGAACAAAATAGAAATGATCATTTGTGTTAATGCCATTGAATATTGGATGGTAATTTTTAAAAGAAAGATTGTTCCAACCCATATGCGGTATTTTTAAATTCTGCTCTACATCAATTTTTTTCACTTCACCAGGGATCCAATTTAAACCTGGATTATTACTTTGTCCCTCATGCCCTGTTGTTGCAAGAAGTTGCATTCCAACACATATTCCGAGAAATGGCTTTTTCTTTTCTATTACCATATCAATGAGAGAGTTATAAACATCGGTGTTCTCATGCAATTTTGACTTACAAAAAGAAAATGATCCAACTCCTGGCAAAACTACCTTATCTGCTACTCGAATATCTTTGTAGCAAGAAGTTATTTTAACATTCACATCCTTAAAATTCGATGCAGCAGCTTGGAAGCTTTTGAGAGCAGAATGCAGATTGCCACTTCTATAATCGACAATGGCAATGTTCATTTTTTATAAGCTTCCTTTCGTAGAGGGTATCATCTCCACATCTTTATTTTTTTCGATGGCCATTTTAATAGATTTACCCATAGCCTTAAAAATGGCCTCTGAGATGTGATGTGAATTGAAACCATCAAGCATTTCCACATGGAGTGTGGTACCTGAGTTTGTGCTGAACGCATTAAAAAACTCACGCACAAGCTCTAAATCAAAATTACCAACTTTGTTAGTTGGAAAGTTTACTTTCCAACTGAGAAACGACCGTCCTGAAAAATCTAGAGCAACCCTTATCAAGGCATCATCCATAGGAAGTAAAAAAAAGCCGTATCTATTGATTCCTTTTTTATCCCCAAGTGCCTCGAAAAAAGCCTTTCCCAAACAAATCCCACAATCCTCAACAGAGTGATGGAAATCAATATCGATATCCCCTTGTGCATTTAATTCAAGGTCAACTGAAGAATGGAAAGTAAGTTGTTCAAGCATATGATCAAAGAAGGGAATATCAGTTTTAATTTTACCTCTCCCGACACCGTCTAGGTCTAAAACCAATTTAACATTAGTTTCATTAGTAATTCTTTCTATTTTAGAAGTTCGCATTTGCTTACCATTAATTTTTTTGGCTTTAATTTTCCGCTTTGTTAGGGTATAAAAAGGCTAATCGGATCATCAATAGTCGTTGTAGCATCAAACTTATTTCATTACGAGAGAAAAATGGTCTCAAAAAATTCTAGAGGGAATCGGACTATGCTGTTGATCGTAGGAGCTATGTTTTTTAGTTTGACACTGTATTCCGGTGAAATAATAGCTGCGTTAGTAAAATCAAATCTGCTAACGATTAATCTTGAAGAAATAAGTGATGATGGTGAAAGCAAAAACAGAAAGATGCTTGCAAATCGACAGCTTGAAGAGGTGACCTCTAAACTACTGAATACAGAAAAATCGTTGCTCAATAGCAGTCAAGAATTATCTAAATTAGAAATGGCTAGAAAGGGTCTGCAATCGGAAAAGGAGAAACTCAAGCAAAGTATTGAAAAGCTCAAATTTGAACTGGTAGACCAACAAAACAAAAAAAAATTAGCCGAAAATAAAAAAGAAAAAACCAAAAGTGAGCTGGAACTACTTAAAAACGAAAACGAGCAGTTGAAAGAGAAAATTAGCGCTTTGGGTGAACTGGCTTTGGAAAAAAACAAACTGGAAAGCGCATTAAATAATTTAAAGAAAAAAAATAGAAGTTTAATAGAACAAGTAAAGACTGCCCCTGATAAGGAAAAATTATTAGAAAGATCGGAAGAACTTAAGCAGAAAATAGTTTCACTCAATGAACAACTTACTACTCAAAAAATGCTGATCGAAGGCTATGAGTCAAATCAACAAATCCAACTAAATAGTATTAGTAGCCCTGGGACTGATAGCAATGACAATTACAAGAAGCTTATACTAGATTTAAAGAAAGAACATAGAAATGAGGTTGGAAGATTAAAAAGTGAGATAGCACGATCAGAAAAATATAGAGTTAACTTTGACGAATTAAATGGTATTAAAGTCGTCTTTTCCGGTTTTATGGGCTATGACCTGGAACGTAAAGAGATAATTTTTATGACCAGAGAAGGTCAAAAAATAATGATGGTACAAGACAATTTTACTGGTACTTTAGTTGGGGAATGTGGGTTGCCGGTTATATCCAGTGAGAATGAGACTAGGTGTGCGGCGACCATAATAGCTCGTTTACTGTTTCATAAGAATGGTCCAATAATGAAAGGCTTGGAAATTGTTGAGGTAAGAAAAAAATAAATTAACCTATGTTGGCATGCTCATTGCAAATTTATTGCATGATCATTATGCATTTACGATTTCTTGAGTATAAAATCTCTTTTTTTATTTTCCTATTTATCTTACTAATAAACTTTAGTGGGGTTTACTCCCAATCTACGAATAGTCACCAAGATGCATTACTGTGTGAGTATCTTGCAAAAGATGCGGAAAAAAAGTACGGATTACCAGAAAATATCCTCCTGAGTATATCCAGAGTTGAATCAGGTTATCAAAAAGTAGATGGGGTTATACGAGCTTGGCCGTGGACATTAAATGCGGGGGGTGATAGCTCGTATTTTCAAACGAAAGAAGATGCTCTACGATCACTGGAAGAAAGAATTAAAAAGGGTGTTACAAATATCGATATTGGTTGTATGCAGCTTAATTTTCGTTGGCACAAAGATTTTTTTAATGACTTAAGTGATATGATAAACCCAATAAATAACGTTGATTACGCAGCAAGATTTCTAAACAAACTGCACAAAAGACATCGTTCATGGGAAAAGGCTGTAAAATACTATCATTCTTCAAAGAGTAAATTTAACGTAAAATACTACAGAAAGGTTAAAGCGGTCTGGAAAAAAGAGAATAACGAGAGCTCATTGGCACCAAAGTTATTAGCTGCTGTTCTTGAACCTAGACCTAAAAAAGCAAACATCTTTATAAAGAAAGAAAACAGGGTGCCTTTGATCAAATTGGACCAAAAAGATCAATATTTGCGAGTTAAAGAGTCTGAAGCTTATAAACAGGATATTAACGAGAATAAGTCTGAAGTCGTTAGTGCGGTGAATTTTCATACGATGGTAGACACTAATACTGAATTTGATTTTACGAGTTTTGTCAAAAGTATAAGTCGCAAAAATACAGCAATGCCTAAATATATTCGTGATAATTGGACAATTGTGTTATCAATAAGGAATCAACTTGAAAACAGCAAGTAAATTTTTTGCATGAATGAGACAGAAAAAAAACTATTGAATGAAATAGCAACAATATTGAAAAATCATCCAGATTTCGATCCTCCTTTTTTCAGAACGGACGGAGACCTCGTGATACCTCTAAATAGTGCATTAAAAAAAAATAGAGAAGCCCATAGAAGGTTTGCAAATGCATTTAGTCAGATGATGAAAAGTGATTCAAGCAAGAGAAAGAAAAATAAGGCTTGGGTTTAAAATTAATCGCGGTTTCAGCTATGCTTACAAAAGAACGTCTTCTCGAAATATTAGAAAAAAGTAAGCCTGAAGACAAAATTAGCTTTTATACTGAGATCGCACTGTCTTCTTTGATTATAATGAATCTTATAGCCGTCTCATTGGAGTCTGTGCCCAGTTTGAGTGAAAAATATTCTAGCTCTTTTCTTTACTTTGAGATTTTTTCGGTAGTAATTTTTGGTTTAGAATACATAGCGCGTATATGGGCTAGCTCGGAGAAAAAGGACACAAAGTATAGTTCGGGGCTCGGGAGAAGGTTAAGCTATATTTTTAGTTTTACTGGAATCATCGACTTTTTAGCAATCGTGCCAAGTATTCTTGCAATATTTATAACCAGTGTAGACTTGAGGTGGTTAAGGGTTCTGAGGTTACTTCGGTTATTAAAGATCTCACACTATTCCACAGCACTTGAAGACCTTTGGTCAGCAATAAAACATGAAAGAAGCTCATTTGTCGCTGCTCTTTATCTTTTCGCTATTGCATTATTTTTTTCGTCTGCAATGATGTATGTTGCTGAGAATACTGCTCAACCAGACAAATTTAAATCAATTCCTGAAACAATGTGGTGGTCTTTGATTACGTTAACAACGGTTGGTTATGGAGATGTGTCTCCTCTCACACCTTTGGGTAAGATCATCGGTGCTGTGACAGCTATAATGGGTGTTTGCGTGGTTGCTCTTTTAACAGGTATCGTAGCAAACGCATTTGCCAATCAAGTGGCAAGAAGAAAAGCGATATTAGAGGCAGAGGTAGCTAATGCTCTTTTGGATGGTGAAATTTCGGTCCAAGAGCAAGAGAAGATTGAATCCTTAAGAAAGAGATTTGATTTGAGCGAAGATCATGTAGATGCAATTATCGAAGTTTTCAAGGATACAAAAAAATAAGTAGTCGATGATTATGTTGGCATATATTATGCAAATCCTCTTTTAAAAGGAGAAAAATATGGCTAGCAAAACACTCGAAAAAAATTCAGACAAAATAATTTTAGATGACGATTTTAATTTGGCTTTCAAGCTAGTTTTCTTTGATGAAAATGATGAAGAAGTAAAACCAGCGCAATACAAAGCTCTAAGTACTTTCAGTGTTGAAAGAGAAATGTCCATACAGCAATAAATCTGTAGACTGTGAAAGTATGTCGGTCCAAGGTTCCGCCTAGCTGGCAGTCATTGCTTCCAATTTGGCTCTCCTTTTCCTTTCCGAGGAGGATGGGATATTCAACATCTCCCGGTATTTAGCTACTGTTCTCCTAGCAAGCTTCACACCTTTTTTGCTTACCATTTTTGCTATTAAATCATCACTTAGCGGTTTTTCACCTTTTTCTTCATTTAAAATATTCTTTATCATATTTCTGACTGCTGCAGCTGACTTACTATTCTCCTTGTCGTCAGTTTCAATGGTAACACTAAAAAGTGATTTTAGTGGAAATGTTCCCTTAGGAGTAGAAACCATCAAGCCGTTTGTCACTCTACTTACTGTGCTCTCATGCATTTTTACTGCGATCGCAATATCTTTTAGAGAGAGAGGCTCAAGAAAGTCCAATCCTTTTTCAAGAAAATGCTTTTGCCTCTTTATTATTTCTGCTGTTATTTTTAGCGTTGTAATATTTCGTTGCTCTAAAGCTCTTTTTAGCCATCTGGCTGATGAAAGAGCTTGGCTTGCATAGCCATCTATTTTTGAGTTGTCGCGAGCTACTGGCGATAACTTTTCGGCATAATCTTCATTTATGTTTATTGATGGGAGTGTTGAGCGATTAAGATCAACTACCCAGTCTTCACCGACTTTCCTCACTAGAAGGTCTGGTTTATGTATATTTGAAGTCTCAGACAAGAATACAGACCCTGGCTTTGGGTCAACACTTCTGATTATAACAAGAAAGTCTTTGATTTTTCTTTCATCGCAATCAATTTTTCTCATCAAACTTTTTAAATCACCCTTGCCAAGTAAAGCAAGATTGTCCAAGAGAACTGAAAGACCGTTACACATTAAGCCTTTCTCATTTATTTGAAGTCGTAAGCATTCCGATAAATTTCTTGCAAATAGCCCGGTGGGTTCTACACCTTGCAGCTTTGTTAAAACATTCTCCAGATCAACATAATCGAGGTTTGTTTCAATTTGAATTTCATCTAGTGATTTTCCGAGCCAACCTGAAGGTTCTATCGCCTCTAAAAAATATCTTGCAATGAAATGTTCCCTTTGCGAGCTTAGTAAATAGGGCAACTGATCTTCAATGTGTGCAATTAATGACTTTTCATGATTAGGTACGGTTGAGGCAATTAAGTCCCAATCTTCCCCAGTATTTGATTTATTGTTAATAACCGTTCCATAGTCGATGCCCGCATTATCAAACCTATTATCATAGTCATCGTTATTAGTAGGATCATCTGAAAAATCAGTTGTTTCTTTTGCTAGAACTTGCTCACTATTAGAGTCATTTTTATCTTGTGAACTAATTTCTGAGTCATTTTTCTTTGATGCCTGAGTTTCTTCTTCGACATTGATAAAAGGATTATCAAAGGTCTGCTCTTCTAAAAATTGCTTTAGCTCAAGGTTAGTTAACTGAAGCAATTTAATAGCTTGTTGGAGCTGTGGGGTCATTACTAATGACTGTTTTTGTTTTAAATTTAAAGACTGTGATAATTGCATTTCAAATCTCCTTACAAGATTATGAAAGCAGGTTTCTTTCAAACTTCAAAAAAATCAATTTGACAAGCCTTGATGTCAGCTTTTTGAAATAATTATTCAATAAAAACATAGCATTACATTATCCCGGTTAAAAATAAAAAATTGGTATGTCAAAAAAAAACTATTAAAAATTAAAAGCATAAGTTAACCTATTCAAGAGGTAGAGATGTTTAGAATAAAGCAGAAAAACACGCCAGAAGGGCCCTGTTTTACGTGTCGATTGATTAGATCATTTATATTGGCCACCGTAATGCTCATAATTTTAGGACTGGTGGCTAGTGATAGGCTTTACTTAGTTAATTTCATTTCCACAGAATTAATAGCAGCAATTATTATGGTGCTTGGGTTTCTTTTATTCTTGTTCAAGCTTTGGCAGTGGAAAAAAGATAAAATGGAAAAGAAAATGTAAATCTAGTATTTTTATCTATCCCTTACCAACCTTACCGCTAAATCTTTGATAGGAGAAAATCTATTAAAGGAGAAGCCAGTGTGGAAATTTACGCTAACGTAGAATTTACTGTTGAAAATACTGCGGTTACTTGTCCAGTAAGGTGCGTTGTCAGTGTTGGGAAATATTTTTTCATTTATCTTAGGAGAAGGGCAACTCTTACAAACTATAGATGTAAGCTCTACCTTTGAAGGTAATCGCCAATTTCCGCCTAATTGTTCATTAGCAATCTTTATCGCTTCTGGTACGAGATCTAAAGAAAGGTTTACAATTTTTCCTGAACACTTATTCCCATCCCACCTCTGGCCAACGGAACATCTTAACCACTCAATTTTATGCTCTAGATCTATAACTATGTGGTCTTTTACAACAAATCTACCGTCACTAGGATAGCAAATGCCTCCAGTTAGTATTAAAACCCAACATATTGCTATCGATCGTAAATTTAACATAGAATTAGTTTTCTTGTATTTGTACATAACATTATTATATTCATAAACAAGTTTGATGCCAAAAATTTTCATTTTTTAAATTAGTTGAATTTTTTGGTACTATAATTGCAATGTTTATTGTTGCAGGTAACAAAATATTATGAGGATAAAGGAAAAACCATGGATATAGCCTCTCTTCTAGGATTAATCGGAGCTCTTGGATTTATAATATACGCAATGGTTTCGGGCGGCGGCGTTGGTCCTTTTATAGATGTACCTTCACTAGCTATCGTTTTTGGTGGAACTTTCTTTTGTGTTATGTACACATGTCCTTTACCAACGTTTCTTGGTTCTTTCGGTGTAATGGCAAAAGCTTTTTTTCCACCTGTGAAACCTCAAGATGAATTAGTAACAAAGATGGTGGAATTAGCAGGTATTGCCAGGAAAGATGGAATGATGGCACTTGAAGGTCAAGATGTGCCTGATAAGTTTTTTTCCAAGGGATTACAAATGCTTGTTGACGGAGCAGATGAGGCCAAACTGACAACGCAATTAAATCAAGAGATAAAGGCTATGAAGGCACGCCATGAGACTAATCAAGGTGTTGTAAAGGCATGGATAGATATTGCTCCGGCTATGGGTATGATTGGTACACTAGTAGGACTAGTCTTGATGCTCGGAAATATGGCAGACCCAAAGGCAATTGGCCCAGCCATGGCTGTTGCTCTTTTGACAACTCTATATGGAGCTTTTATAGCAAACGTGTTGTTTTTGCCAATGATAACTTCTCTTGAAGGTTATACCGCGTATGAGGTCACTTACAGGGAAATGGTTGTTATGGGCTTAAGAAATATTGCAAGAGGGGAGTCCCCAAGAAATATTCAAGATCAGATGGTGGCAAATTTACCACCTGCAGTACAACAAAAAATTGAAGCTGCCGCTTAATAAGAATTGGATCTTAAGGGAACATTGAAGTGGCAGAAGAAGTAGAAGCTGAGATAGAAGAAGAGGAAGAGGAATGCCCAAAGTGCCCTCCTGTTGGGGCTCCTGCATGGATGGCAACTTTTGCAGATATGGCGACCCTTTTAATGGCATTCTTTGTTCTCATTCTGTCATTTGCAGAATTTAACGTGCCCAAATTTAAACAGATATCCGGTTCGTTGAAGAATGCATTTGGTGTTCAAAGGTTGGTGCCCGTTGTTGAGCAACCAAAAGGAACTACGGTGTTGTCCTTAAACTTTAGCCCTTCTCCCAGTCCATCAGTTACAAAGCAGATGACCCAACAAACCACTAATCTGGAAAAAAAAGAGCTTGAAGTAAAAACGGAAGAAGATGAGGGAGGCGAGAAGGATAAAAAAGCTAAAGAATTAGTAGAAGCCCTTCAAGAAGCTGTTGATAAAGGAGAAATAAAAGTAGAAGCAATTGGGGAAGCTGTAAAAGTAGAAATAGGTGATGAAGAGACTTTGGCGAAGGACCTTCCTAAGTTGATACAAGAAACACTAGAAGCTATTGAAGAAGCTAAGAATAAAACAGGTAATGCTGATCAAGAGGTGCTTTTTGGGGGTCTTGAGGATAAATTAAAAGAATTAGCATCTCTTGCACAGACAGAGGCTGATGGCGAAACAAAAGGTTCATCAAAAGATTCCGGTTCAGGGAAAACAGATAAAGAAAAGTCGGCAGAAGAAGCGTCAGCCAATCAAGCAGCGAATGAACTTGAAGTTGCTTTAAAAAATGAAATAGATAAGGGTCTTGTTAGTGTGGAAAGAAAAGATGGCAAGGTCTTCGTGACAGTAGGCTCTGGCGGAGCATTTTCATCAGGATCAGCGGAGTTAACGTCTCAAGCAAGACAGATTATGGCAAAAATTGCTGATAAGGGGGTAGGAAAGACAGGGACAGTGACTGTTTCTGGCCATACTGATAATGTTCCCTTGATGTTTGGGGGAAATTTCAGAGACAACTGGGATTTAGCTGCAGCTAGAGCATCTAGTGTCGTGCAAGAGCTCGAGAAAGCAGGAAACATAAGCACAGATAGAATGAAAGCGGTGAGCTTTGGTGAGTCGAAGCCAATTGATACAAATGAGACTTCTGCTGGAAGAGAAAAAAATAGAAGAATTGAGATTGAAATAAATTTTTGATTATCGTACCTAAACACCGTTTGGATTTATTTGCACCAAATGCATTGTTAAAATTCGATATCAGCAAAAATCTTACAGCTGTATTTCGATAGATTTGACAATTACTATTTACGTTATCAACGTTGAAACAGCTGTAGTAAAAAGCTTGTTGATTTGAATAACCAAAATTGTGACCTTTCTGCGATGGATACTAAAATTCATTTAAAATGGAGGGATCTAACAACGCATCCATACGCATGTGCTTTTGCCTGATTTTATCTACCCTCGCTGAGATACATATATAAGCGCCCCCAAAGAGAGGATTTAGGTCTATGGAGGGATATGAAAAAATAGGGTTTTCCTAATTGCATTAAAAAGCAAGATAATCGATTTTATATAAGATTATCCACAAAAAATCAGAAAATTTATTTTCTAAATAGTCATTTGTTTCTCTTCTTCAGAGCGTTATTGGCAAATTTGTATTCCTGTTGTTTTGTAGATGAGATCAATAACTGGAAAAGCAATAGGTGTGAGCCAAGTTATAAGATATATCATTATGCCAGCACATCTGCGTCTTTGGTTATTATAAACCAATTAAAATATTAATGTAAGATCACTCAATTTTATTTTATGGGATTTGCTAAGGGAAGTTGAGAGGTATTTTAGTATTTTTTTGATACACTATTCATGAAAAAATTTTTGGTCTAAAGATTTTTTTTTAATAATTACTAAATTCTATAAAAATAGAATTTAATTTTTATTTGCGCTATGATGGACTGCGATTGATCTATTAAAAGTTTAAGTTGTAGAGACTTTCTTAAATTTAGATTAGGGAAGGATAATACTAGAAAAATTATCCAGAATTACTTTGAAACGATCAAGTATACTTAAAGCAAAATAGGCATTTTGTATTAAAAACAATATCAATCAAGCTTGTTATTGCGCAAAAAAGTAATGGTGAGATTAACTGAAATTAGTGCTTGCCATCCAAATATTTTTGCTGATTACTCTATATTCTTGCTTCGAAAGTCCATGCATTTATTCACCTGTTTATTGTAGGAAGGTATAGAGAGAGACCAATACATACTATTTAGGAAAATTATTACTCAAACACAAAATGCATACCTGAGTGGGGGGTTAACCTTTTATTCAGGGTTCTTATGTGTATTGTTGTGAGGCTTTGAGAACATTTCCAGATTTATTCTTTTTCCTAGGCTTAGGAACTTCCTTTTTATAAGGTTTTACGACGGCATTTATAAAATTAACTTTTTCATCGAGGTTCCGACACATCTCTTGAGCTTCTTTATCGGATCTTGCTGCAACTATTGCCCATACTTGCCTATCCTGAAACAGTCCGTAACTTCTTCTAAGAGTGACTTGGCCTTTTCTTAAATAGAGGCCTACTAAAACGACTGCTAATATAAAAAGATATATATTTACGCTGAAGGTGATAAGATAAACACAGAGTATCGCTAACAATGGCTCCCACATTTTCTGTTGCACCAACCATACCGGAGGCAAGATAACTGCCAGCTGAGTATGTGTCGTATCGTAGACATCTACCACTCTTTTAACGTCTCTCAGTGCCTCAAAAATACGGTATTCCTCTTTCTGTCCCATTTCCCTTTTCTGAAACAATTCCATGATCATCTGGGACTCCTCAGGACGAGTGAATTCAAAAATTCCACCTAATGGACCTCTGGTGAATATTTCAAAAAACTTGCCATTTCTCCACACCGTTAAGAGCCACATGTCATCTTCTTCTCCACTAGACAGTAGATCAACCAATTTATCTATGCTCTCGTGATAACTGCTTCCATCTATCGCAACTATCACATCATTTTCTTTCAGTCGTAAAGCTTTAGTTCTAGAAGATTGGCCATGCTCTTTAAGCTTTAAGAAAGTTTGCAGTTGTACTTCTTCAGAAGAACTTTCGTTTAACTCATTAGAATTTTCGTCGGACATTTCCGACTCAATGAAGTCCTCGTTTTCGCTCTCTGGTTGTTGACTATCTAAATCTTGCATAGTAGCTTGTTCCAAAAAATCATGGGAATTTAATCAGTCCATCTGAGCTCTTAATTTTACTGAATATTTCTTCGTTCTTTTTATAGAGAGATCTGATTTCTTTTGTTAATTGGTTTTGAGACTTAGATATCTCTTCCATAACCATATTGTCAGATGTAGAAGCCTTCATATTCTTTAAAGAAGCGAGGAGTTCATTTTGATAAGCATCAATTCCTTTACTAAGCTTATTAAGCCTTTTTTCAAATGATTGGGCTATTTTTTCAGCAAATATATTAACCGCTTGCTCTGTATTTTTGGTCATTGCGTCCTGTAAGCCTTTGTTTTGTTCAAGCACTCTGCTAGCGAGAGCATTTGTTGCAACAGAAATTTCTTTTCTCAAAGAAGATAACTCCTCTACTAATTTCGCATTCTGTTTTTCGAGTGCTACCTGACTCTCCATGGCCACTGATAAAGCTTTGACGTTATCTTTGAGATCATCAACATTTTCTGCAAAAATCACAAGAGCCTCTCTATTTGTAGTCGTCATCACACTCAAATCTGACATTGAACGAAAATAGAGCACTGATGAAAATACCATCGCTACTATTGCTGCGATCATAGAGCTCCCAAAAATTATAGTCGTATAACGATGTATTTGCTTCACTTGTGTCTCCAGTTTTTTATGCTCTCTTTTTACTTTGTTGTATTCAGAGGTTACATCAGTTGCCGCGTCTGCTGCATCTAGGGCGATTTTAATACTTTCTTCGATTGTACTTAGATCTGAACTCATTAATGTGACCTCCTGCGAGATTCAATTGTTTTTTCAACGTTTCTACGTTTGTAGTAAGCACATTTCATGCCAGTTGTTGCCATAACCTCTTGGTAAGGAATCTTTGACGACTTGAAACCAAACTTTCGACAACCCCACCTTCGTCTAGGATCATGTGTAATAAACAAATGAATGCATTGATTACAAGTTGTCATGATTTTCTATTTTTTTTCTCACCTATAGAGTCAAAAAGGCGAGCTATTGCATATCTAAAGACAGCCAGGCACAACAAAAAACAGACAATCCAAATAACTACAGCTCTAAAAATATTGCCCGCATAAAATGCTTCAAGACCGTTTAATAGGGATAGAAAAGCAACTCCTCCAAAGCAAGCGGAACTTATATAGTCTCCAAGAGATTCGTGGCTTCTTCTAGGCATATCCATTCTCCTTCAAAATCGTTCCATTTTCATTGAATCTTAAATCCTCTGGAACATCAATAGCTGGGGTTTCTATATCTTCCCCTCTGTCTAGTTTATAAACATATGCTAGTGCTACTGCCACCGCATTGTAAAGCTTTTCAGAGATCTCTTCTCCAATTTCTCCTGTAAAAAATAATGCCCTAGCGAGTAGTGGGCTTCGAAAACTTGTTATGTTCTTCTCAGTGCCGATATCTATTATCCTTTTTGCGATCAGTCCTTTACCCATCGCAATGATTTTGGGGGCTCCTAATTGCCCAACTTCGTATTTGAGAGCTACAGCAAAATGCGTTGGGTTTGTTATAATAGCTGTGGCTTCACCCATGTTTTCTAAGGCTTCTTGCTGCTTCGCAGATTTCGTGGCACTTTCCATTTGAAGTCGCCTTATTTTCGCTCTTACTTCAGGGGAACCCTCCGTTTGTTTATACTCGTCTTTAACTTCTTGCTTAGTCATTCGAAGAGACTTGATGTGCTCATACCTTTGATAAAAATAGTCTATTGCCGCTATTACCAATAAACAAATCAGCAAGGCTCCTATCAAAAGCGGAAAAGAAGATTGAGTGAGTTCTAGCCCAGTCTTTAGATTACCATCTGTAATTCGCAGTATTTGAGGCAGCAAATAGTAAATTACGCCAATAGCACTTGCAAATAACAAACCGACTTTTAATAATGCCTTTCCAAGCTCAACTAAACTCTTTAAGGAGAACATTCTTTTTAATCCACTTAACGGATTAATTCTATTAGATTTGAAAGTGAGGGCTTTGGGCGCAAAATTTATACCTCCAACGGCAAATTGCGTAGCCAATACGACGACTAACATTGGCACGCCAACATATAGAGAGATTTTTAATATAAAAAATAAAGCATCTAATGATTTTGTTGTTGGTAAATCGTCCAGCTTGTCATTTCCTGTGAAAACAAATAGATTTCCCCATTCAAATAAGAGTGGTTTAAATGCAAAAGAAAAAGCGTACATAAGCAACAAAGCTCCTGCGATCCCTGTGAAAACAAACATTTCTTTAGAACTTAAAACCTTTCCGTCTTCTTTATGTTTGTCAATTTTGCGTTGGGAAGGCTCCTCCGTTTTTTCCTGTCCATCTTGGTTTTCTTCAGCCATCTTTTAAACTTTCAAGAGTTGTCATTAGATGGTCGAGAGATGAATCAATCAAATCTGAAAACGCAAATCCTAGGTTGCTTATGGAAAAATATAAAACAATAAAAGTACCAAGCATTGTGATCGGGAAACCAAATGAAAACAAATTTAATTGCGGAGCCGATCGAGTAATTATTCCTATTGCCACATTGATAAGTAATACTACCAGAACAACTGGCATCATAATTATCGACGCATTTAAGAACATGGAGCCTGAAGCAGCCATTCCACCATCTATTAATGCTGAAGGAACTGGAAGCGTACCTATAGGGATGAAATTATAACTTTCAATTATGATCCTTAGTGCTATAAGGTGACCATCAACTGTCAAAAAAATCATTATAAGGAAAAGATACAAAATTTGGCTTACCACGGGTGTCTGGACTCCAGAAACTGGGTCTACTTGGGCTGCATAACTTAAGCCTGCGCTGGTTGCAATTTTTTCCCCTGCTAAGGAGGCTGCTGAGAACATTATAGAAAGTATAAGTCCAGCGGTCACGCCTATAGCAATCTCTTTAAAAATAATTGCGATACCATAGGCAGAGGTGAGTACCTGAGTGTCTAGATCCAAAGGGTGAATTGAAAAAACTACAATTGAAATTACAAATGCAATTATTATTCTTACTCTCAACATAATGAATCGTGCACTAAAAAAAGGTGATGCAATAATGAAAGCACTAAGTCTGATAGAAGTTAAAAAAAAAGCTAGTAATATTTCTATTATATTTTGAAGCCCTAGGCCTGGAATAATCTCATTAATTGATTGTTCCATTTTTAGGCTTGACCGATTGCTGCTATTTGATCAAAAATAAACGCAAAGTAATCGGAAAGACCAGTTAACATAAAATTTGCAATCAAAGCCAAAGTCAAAAGAACAAGCACTAACTTTGGAACAAAACTCAAGGTCATTTCATTGATCGAAGTTGCTGCCTGAATTATACCAATCAAGAGGCCTATGCCAAGTGCCACTATGAGGACTGGGCCTGCTGAAATAATTATTTGCCAGAAAGCATCTTCTAAATAATTGACGTTCTTGTCGAATTCCATGCTAAAGCTCCTTTATTAATTTGCCACATAAGTTGCTACCAGCGATCCCACCGTCATTGCCCAACCATCAACCAGAACAAAAAGGAGAAGCTTAAAGGGAAGGGCGACTAACATAGGACTGAGCATCATCATTCCTAAGGACATCAATATCGAGGCAATCACCATATCTATAACCAGAAAAGGAAGGAAAAGAAGAAAGCCTATTTGAAAAGCAGTTTTCAATTCTGATGTAATGAAAGCTGGGAGTATTACGGTAAGTGGTATGTCCTCATGATCACGATATCCTTGATTGCCGATTAAATCCGTAAACATAGATAAATCATTTTCTCTAGTATTTTTTACTAAAAATTCCTTTAGGGTATTTGATCCCTTAGATAATGCTGTTTTTGCTGGTAACTCCCCTTCAAGATAGGGGTCGAGGGCTATTTTATTTATTTCCGTCAGTGTTGGGGTCATAATAAAGAAAGTTAAGAAAAGTGCTATCGCTATAAGAACCTGGTTTGGTGGAGTTTGTTGCGTTCCCATAGCTTGTCTGAGTATTGACAAAACAATTATTATTCTGGTGAATGAAGTAGCTCCTAGCACTATGGAGGGGAGCAGGGTCAACCCGGTCATTAGAGCGAGGATCTGTAGCGATAAAGAGTAGGTTGTTTCTGCGTCACCATTGCTTTCAACCTTCAAAGCTGGGAGTCCTTCCGCAAAGTTTGATATGCCGTTCTGTGCAAAGGCAGAACCAGCTAGAAGAAATAACAATATTATCGGTAGCAATGCTAATATATTTTTAAATTTTATCATCTCTTAAATCCTAGCTTTGGATTCATTTTTCGTGCATTAGATATCGCGTCTGACAAAATATTAGGTTTATTATTTGACTTTTCCTCATTGCGCGGTTCATTAGTCGTTTTATCCGAAAGCTGGCTGAGTTTAATATTTTGCTTAATTGTTGATGTGTTTTTTCCTTCATGAGGAATAATTGTTGGTTGGGATCCTTTAACAAAGAAATAAAGATATTCTTTGTTATCAACTCTAATTAATCTAATTCGCTCGGAATTACTCAAAGCAAATTCATCAATAAATTTTATTCTTTTCTTTTTATTTAAATGGCTTTGGAAACTAAATTTATTATTTTTCAGTAACTGTTGTAAAACAATAAGAGCACCTAAAAAGAGTAATACAACAACTATTTGTGTTACGCTTATATCTTGAACTTGCATACCTGCCTCCTTGCTTAGTAAAAGGCAAATATTGTGCCAAAGAAATTATTCTTGTAAATCAGACGTATTTTGGAAGATAAATATTAAATTTCAACGAATAACGTCAAAAAAATGACCTATTTACTTGACACTCTCAATTCTTTTTTGAGGATCAACTATCTCCACGAATCTTATGCCAAATCTTTCACCAACCATTACGACCTCACCTTTAGCAATCATTGTTCCATTTATTAATATGTCTAATGGGTCTCCTGCTAACCTATCTAGCTCAATTACAGATCCTTCATTTAGCCTGAGTAATTCTTTAATTTTGAGCTCGGCACTGCCTACTTCAACTGTCAGTTTAACATCAATATTTTCTAAAACGCGCAGATTATCCGCAGAAGCGGTGTTTTGATCTTTTTCTTCAATATTAGCTGACTGCTCTTCACTTTGTTCCTCTATATTTTCTTCTTCACCCATTGTTTGATCCCATTTGTTATTTACTTAATCTTTTCTTAATATTTACCGCTGCTTGTCCAGAAAGTTCTCCTAATTCACTTAAAAACACTAATTGATCTTCAATTAAAACTTCAATGCCTTCACCCACATATATAGGGAAGGTATCACCTGCTCGAGTTTGGAGAAGTTTATTCATTTGTACAGTAGGTTCACTTAATCGGCAACTGACATTCAAAGGAATCTCCATTACCATGCGTTCTAACTTTTCTTTCCATGTATAATCATCATCAATTACCTCGCTTTGAACTCTAGATCTTAGCTGGGAAGCAATAGGCTTAAGCGTTTGTAGTGGATAGATTACATCAAAGGTTGCTGCATCAACACCAGGTAATTGAACTACAAAAGAGCATATTATCACCATCTCAGAATTATCAACAAATGAAGCGAATTGTGGATTAACTTCTCTACTTTGTTCTACAAGAGTAATTGGCATAAGATCATACCATGCTTTCTCCA
>CACBNQ010000015.1 GCA_902540655.1 uncultured Alphaproteobacteria bacterium
GAAATTTTGGGAGTTGGAAGGAGTAAAACTTACTGCAGTTGGGTATGCTGGCGGCATTACAAGAAATCCTGATTATAGGGATGTATGCACTGGATTAACTGGCCACAATGAGGTAGTAAAAGTTCTGTTTGATCCAGCAGAAATAAGCTATATTGAGATATTGGGAACATTTTGGGAAAATCATGACCCAACACAGTTAAATAGACAAGGTAATGATATAGGCACACAATACAGAAGTGGAGCCTATTATTTTTCGGATACCCAGAAACTGAGGTTGATGGAAACTAAAGCATTATACCAAGAATTACTACAAAAGGCAGGCTTTGGTTCTATAGTAACCGAGATTAAAAAGACACCTGAGTTCTTCATTGCTGAAGACTATCATCAGCAATATCTTGCAAAGAATCCTAAGGGCTATTGTGGCTTAGGTGGAACTGGTATTGGCCTAAAAAAGAATTTGGAGAATTCCATAGAGG
Source organism: uncultured Alphaproteobacteria bacterium (assembly GCA_902540655.1). Taxonomy (GTDB): domain Bacteria; phylum Pseudomonadota; class Alphaproteobacteria; order Rhodobacterales; family Rhodobacteraceae; genus CACIJG01. Next base: position 477 of record CACBNQ010000015.1, read on the forward strand.
CTCTTTAGCAATATTTTGTTATACATTAAATAATCTGAACTCAGAGAAATTGAGTAGGCTTGAAAAGTTTTTTGAGCAAAATGTTCAGGTAGTTGAGTATCAAGAAGTAATAGCTTGTACAAATAAACCGTTGTTTAACCAAAAATTTTTTTTAAAAAGGGCTTTAGACCCAATTACAGTGTGTTTGATTGAGGAGTGTTTTAAAGTAAAAATTCTGATAACTAAAGTTCAAAAAAAAAACTGGCTAAGAGCTTCTAATGTTCAGTTCAGCCCGGTTAAAATAAATAAATTTATTATTACAAGCTCTTTTTTTGAAAACTCTGTGAAGCGAGATAGATATTCATTAACAATTGATGCCTCATTAGCATTTGGAACGGGTCATCATTACTCAACTAAATTTTGTTTAGAGTTAATTCAAGAACTAAAAAAAATGCAGATTAATCCATTAACAATAATCGACGTCGGTTGTGGTACTGGGATCCTTGCTATAGCGCTCGCCAAGTTATTTCGTTCAAGGGTGATCGCAGTTGATAACGATATCCATGCTGTTGAATTGACCAAGCGAAACATAATCGTTAATAAGGTTGCGCGGCATGTAAAAGTTTACAGATCTTCAGGACTATCAGGTAGCCATCTTAGATCTAAGGCAAAATACGATTTAATAGTTGCGAACATTTTATTTAATCCAATAAAGTCTCTAATGAGATCATTTATTCAAAATCTATCAAATAGTGGATTTCTAATTTTGTCGGGTTTAACCATTAAACAGGTAAGGCAATTGAAAGAGATTTCAAAGCAATTCGGCTTGAAAGTTTTAGTCGAAAGAAAAGAAGCTAATTGGGCATCATTACTGTTAAAAAGCAGTGTTCCTAAAAGAACGATCAAACTCAATTATTGAAGCTTTATCATTATGTATGCTAAACTTACCGAAAAAAGATAAGAAAAATATGCAGGTAATAGGAATAGATCCAGGACTGATCAACACTGGATGGGCTGTGATTGAGGCGGATGGCTCGCAAATAAAATTTATGGGTAGTGGTGTTTGTAGAGCTGGCAACAAAAAAGATATGGCAGCCAGATTGGTGTCTATTTTGGAACAATTAAGATCCGTTATACAAAGATTTGAAGTAGCAAGTGGTGCAATAGAAAAAGCTTTTGTAAAGAACGACCCTCTCGCTGCTTTAAAACTCGGACAAGCGAGGGCGTCAGCAATGATAGCTCTTGGAGAAAGTAAAATTGAAGTAAGTGAATATGCCCCAAACTATGTTAAGAAAATATTCACAGGAAAAGGCCACGCGACCAAAGAAGAGGTTGAAAGAATGGCATCGTTACAGTTCCCAAAAGTATGTTTTAGCCAGTCGGATGAGACAGACGCTCTTGCGATAGCTATATGTCATATGCATACTTTGAAATTAAATGCTAATCTTAATAGAGCAATAAAGAGAGCAATGTGATCTCAAATGATAGGTAGAATAAAGGGTCAACTCATTGAGAAAAAAAGAGATAGCGTTGTCATTGATGTTAATGGAATTGGTTACGTTGTTTATGTCACTGAAAAAACCGCAAGATCTCTAAATCTGGATAATCAATCAAGAGACATATCCCTATACTCTGAGTTATTAGTGAAAGAGGACTTATTACAATTGGTAGGCTTTATAACTCAGATAGAAAAAGATTGGTTTAATATCTTACGATCAGTTCAGGGTATCGGAGCAAAAGTTGCCCTCACTATTTTAAATACACTGGATACGAAAGAACTTTTGCAAGCCTTAAGAATGAAAAATGAACTGGCCTTTTCTTCTGTTTCAGGAATAGGATCTCGAATGGCTCAGAGGCTGGTTGTAGAGTTAAGTGGTAGAAAAGATTTAATAGCTTTAGACAATGAAGAAATCATTGAGATAAGAGACGATAGTAATGAGCAGACGATCAACATAATTAAGAGAAAGGAGATTCAGCAAGATGCATTATCTGCTTTGCAGAACTTAGGTTTTAAAACGGCGGAGGCTCAGAGAACTATAGACAGAATTTTAATCGAAGATGATCTTGTAGATGCTTCGCAGTTGGTAAAAAAAGCCCTCAGATCACTTGCAAAAGGATAGTCTCTATGAATGATGAAAAAAATATTTTGTCGCCGGATGAGTTAAAGGAAGACTATGAAAATACTCTTCGACCTAAAAGTATAGACGAATTTATTGGGCAGGCCGATTTAAAAAAAAACCTGAAGATTTTTTTGCAAGCATCCAAAATACGCAAAAGAGCATTAGACCACGTTCTTTTTCATGGTCCTCCTGGTTTGGGAAAAACAACTTTGGGACAAATTATTGCGAGGGAATTAGGAGTAAATTTTAAAATGACTTCTGGGCCCGTTTTAACAAAATCTGGTGATTTAGCGGCAATTCTCACTAGTCTTGAGGCTAATGATGTTCTCTTTATTGATGAAATACACAGATTGTCACCAGCTGTTGAAGAAATTCTATATCCAGCTATGGAAGACTTTAGTTGCGATTTAATTGTAGGAGAGGGTTCTGCCGCGCGCTCTTTACGAATAGAATTAAAGCCTTTTACTCTGGTAGGATCAACAACCCGGCTAGGTCTTCTGACCACGCCTATGAGAGATAGATTTGGGATTCCGGTTCGTTTAAATTTTTATGAGGTTGAGGACCTAATTTTGGTTGTTAGCCGAGCAGCCGATCTTTTGAACTGTAAAATCGATCAATTAAGCGCCGCTGAAATTGCGAAAAGGTCAAGAGGAACTCCAAGGATTGCGGGAAGGCTTTTAAGAAGGGTAATTGATTTTGCTACCGTTGAAAATAGTGGTGTTATTAATGATGGATTAGTAGACAGCGCGCTTAATAGGCTTGGTGTGGATCATATGGGACTTGATGAAGGCGATAGAAAATATTTGAACTTGGTAGCACGTGAATACGGAGGTGGTCCAGTAGGCTTAGATACTCTGGCTGCTGCGCTTTCGGAGTCCAAAGACTCAATAGAAGAGGTCTTAGAACCATATCTACTTCAGGAGGGTATGATACAAAGAACGCCGAGAGGTCGTGCCCTCGGTAAAAAAACATGGGACTACCTTGGACTAGAAAAACCAGGTGACTAGGTGGAAAGTAAATTGGAAGAAAAAAATGTTTCAATATAAATGTGAAGTTTTCTATGAGGATACAGATATGGGTGGAAGAGTATATCATGCCAACTACTTGAAATTTATTGAACGTGCGAGAAGTAAGTTCATTGAATTTTTGCACATTGATCAAAGAGCATTGCTTGTAGCAGAAAATAAATTTTTCGTTGTAAAAAATATTATAGCCGATTACTTATTGCCTGCGTATTTTGGAGATAAGCTAGTAATTCGTACGACTTTGATAGAAATTAAAAGAGCCAGCATGGTGTTAAAACAGGAGATTTTGAAAGATAACAAAAGAATTTTTGACTGTGATGTAAGGCTAGCATTACTAAATTCGTCAGGCAAACCTGAAAGATTCTCGGTCGATTTTGTCCAAGATATAGAGAAGTTTTTTAAATTTTCTAAAAAGAAAATAGGAGAATAGAAAATATGGAAGAATCTTTGTTGCAGAGTCAGTCTCTAGACTTTTCATTTGTAGCTCTTTTCCTTAAGGCCACATTTACTGTAAAAGTAGTCATGTTGGTTTTGATTTTTTCCTCTTTTTGGTCTTGGGCAATAATTATTCAGAAAATTACAGATTACAGAAAATCAAAAAGAGAAAAGAAACTTTTTTTAGATGAGTTCTGGTCTGGGGGCTCTTTAGAAGAATTGTATAACGAAAAAAGAGACGACCCCAAAGGTGCTTGTGAACAAATATTTTGTGCTGCAATGGATGAATGGCAAAGATCCTCAGACGGGGATGGAAAACTAATAGACGGAGTGCAGTCTAGGTTAGAGAGAGCAATGTATGTTGTGTTAGATCGGTGGAACGAGAAACTAAGCTCCGGATTATATTTTCTTGCTACAGTTGGATCAGTTGCACCCTTTGTGGGCTTATTTGGTACTGTTTGGGGTATCAAAAATGCCTTTCAAGAAATTGCAATTCAAGAAAGTAGTAATTTAGCGGTAGTAGCTCCTGGTATCGCTGAAGCCCTCTTGGCTACAGCTTTAGGGCTACTAGCGGCAATCCCTGCAGTTGTTTTCTATAATAAGCTCTCAGGTGACTCTCAAAAAATTATAAATGGGGTAGAAGAATTCTCAGAAGAATTCTCTGTTATAATTTCAAGGCACATTGACATGAATAAAAATCATAAAGATTAAGTATGCAAATGGGATCAAAGTCAGAAAGCCGCACAAAAAAAAGGCAAAAATCTTCCAGCAGGAATTTTGTTCCGATGTCAGAAATTAATGTGACACCTTTTGTTGATATAATGTTGGTGCTTTTGATTATATTCATGGTAGCAGCACCTCTTTTGAGCGTAGGCATAGAGGTTGATTTGCCCAATACGCAAGCAAAACCGCTAGAAACTGAAAAAGAAAGACCTCTTACTCTTACGCTTGATAATGAAAGCAATCTTTTCATAAATGAAGTGAAAATAGAAAAAAGTGAACTCCGTTCTAAGCTTTTGGCGATTAAAAAAGAGAGAGAATCGGATGAGATTTATTTGAGAGCTAGTAAAGATATCGAGTATCAGAATGTTGCAGCCATTCTGGCTCTAGTCAGCAATATTGGGTATTCTCAGATATCATTAGTTACCGATGTAGAATAACACAAACGGAAATAAATATGAGACAAGGTCTTTATACGTCTGGATTTTTTCATATATTTGGGGGCTTTTTATTGATAGTAAATTTTCAATTATTGGAAGAAAAGCCAAATGAAGCGTTAAATAAAGTTAGTGTAAAATTATTATCTGAGCAAGAGCTTAATGAATTGACTGCGTTGAAAACATCTAGTGCACTCGAAGTCGAAAACTTTCAGCCTAGACCTGTTACTGACTCCAATAATAATCCAAAAAAAATATCTATTCCTCTAAAGGAAAATGTTGGCAATGAAATAAAGGGTGTAACAGAGCCGAATATTATTGAAATTAAAAAGCGTAAGACAAGTGATGAAATCATAACAAATCGTGCTCAAAGGGGTGAGAATGACTTTGAAGAACAGGTTAAAGAAAGAGTAAGCAGGTCTATTCAAAAGAAAGACTCTTTAGAAAAACAAAATAATGATCAAGCAAAACAAAAGAATACTAGTTCACATATTTCTGCAGAAGGTAAAAATGTGAAGATTATTTCTGGTGCTATAAATATTGCAAAATTACCACCATCGAGACCGAAATTTGTTGAGTTAGGCGATCAGAATGACACTAATGAATCTGCATTACAAGAAAACAATGATGAAGTGTATGATAACTTAATCGAACAAGTAGTAAATAATCAGAAAAACGAAAAAGTTTTAGAAACTTCAATCCAGAGATTAACTAAGGCGAGGATTCTTCAGAAGTTAAACGAGAATTGGAATGTTGTTTCGATAAATAGACTAGCAAATTATGAAAAGTATGTAATTATTTTGGAGTTAAAGATTGATAAGAATGGAAATATAAGCGGTCCGATTAAGCTGGTTTATCCACAAAAGGCCTCTGGAAACTTTCTAATAGCGAAAAGATCTGCTATCAAAGCAGTTTTAGAGTCTTCTCCTTTTCCAGTTCCAAAGGAAAGCTTTCCTAGAGGGTTGGTCTTAAGAGTAATATTTGATCCTGAAACAAATGTGGGTGTAAATAATGGTTAGACATAGTGTTTTAAAATTCCTAAAGATTTTTTCTTTTACAAGCATTTTATTCATAAACTTTAGCTTTGTAGCCGCTCAGAAAAATGACGCTCCGCAGCTTGACATGACAGTAAATAAGGGCGTAATAAAACCTATATCACTGGCCGTTCCAAGCTTTATTAAAGAAAGTGGTGCAAACTCGATTATAAGCAGAGAACTAGCAAAAGTAATCTCAAATAATCTTGATAGCACCGGATTATTTAAATCTATTCCACAGTCTGCTTACGTCAGTATGCCATTAAGTTTCAATACACCAGTGCAGTTCAGTGACTGGTCGATAATTAATGCTGATGTTTTGGTTATGGGATCTGTTGGTTTAAAGCCTGATGGTCGCTTGGAAGTTAAGTTTAGATTGTGGGATGTATCTCAGCAAAAAGAAATAGGAAAAGGAAAGCAGTACTTCACAAATTCGGAAAGTTGGAGAAGAATTTCACATAAAATATCTGATACTATATATACAAGAGTTACTGGTGAAGGGGCATACTTTGATAGCAGAGTTGTTTTTGTTTCTGAGACGGGGCCAAAAGATAATAGAACAAAGAGGCTTGCTATTATGGATCAAGATGGAGCAAATTTCAGGTTATTAAAACACCCACCTTCACTAGTAATTGCGCCACGCTTTTCACCGACTACCAACAAAATTATTTTTACTGGATACGAAACAGGTAAGCCAAGGGTTTATTTGATGGACCTTAGCTCGGAAGAGATAACCTCTCTGCCTGAATTAAAGGGAATGAGTTTTGCTCCTAGGTTCTCAGCGGATGGTAGTCAAATAGTATTATCAATGACGGAAAATGGTAATACCGATATCTTTATAAGTACTTTGTCTACAGGAGTGAAAAGAAGACTAACAACAAACAACGCGATTGATACCGCGCCAAGCTTTTCACCGGACGGGAAGAGTATTGTTTTTGAAAGTGATCGAGGAGGTGGGCAACAACTTTATATTATTTCTACTCAAGGGGGAGATGCAAAAAGGATAAGTTTTGGCAAAGGTAGATATGCTACTCCCGTTTGGTCACCAAGAGGTGACCTGATTGCATTTACAAAGATTAAAGAGGGGAAATTTCATATTGGAGTGATGCGGATTGATGGAACAAAAGAAAGGTTGCTTACTACGTCATTTCTCGATGAAGGCCCTGCTTGGGCTCCAAATGGCAGAGTTTTAATGTTTTTCAGGGAAACACCAGGTAAGGCCGGAGCACCTTCTATTTACTCGATTGACATATCTGGACGTAATCTTAGAAAAATAAAAACTTCTTCCTTCGCTTCGGACCCTAATTGGTCTCCAATTTTAAATTAATGTTATCGTTTAAGATTTATGGTATAAAATACATAAAATTCGAACAGTAGACGAGGCAAAAATTATGAAAAATATAGGACTTGCTATTTTCGTCATCCTACTGCTTGTGGGATGTGAAAATAATAAGAGTTTTAAAAACTCACTTGATAACGCACAAATCTCTGAAAGTGATATAGAATATTTCCAAAACTTAGTGGGAGACACTGTTCTATTTACTGTTGATCAAAGTGGATTACGTCCAGACGCCATAAGTATTTTAAATGCACAAGTGAATTGGCTTAAGGAAAAGAAGTTTTTACCCATCACTATAGAAGGACACGCTGATGAACAGGGAACAAGAGAATATAATTTAGCCCTTGGTGCACGAAGAGCTACTGCAGTTAGAGAATTCCTCCTAGCTAAAGGAATAGAGCGAGATCGGATCAGTATAGTTACCTATGGAAAAGAGAGACCTTTGCGTGTTTGTTCCAACGAGGATTGTTGGTCCAAAAATCGTAGAGCAGTAACAGTAGTCGGTAAAAAAATTGTAGAGTAGTGATTGAAACAGAGATTACAAAGTTATTATGCTTTTAAGATCATTAATTATTATTTTAACACCGTTTTTATTATACGTTAGTAAGTCATTAGCAACTGAAGCTCCTGAATTGGAAGCCCTTCAAAAAAGATTGCTATTACTTGAAAAGGAAATACTCGACTTAAAGATGAAAAACGTCGTTGAAGATAAGTTTGAATGGCAATTTTTAAAGATGACTGAAATAGAGAATGATATCAAAAAGCTACACAACAGATTTGAAATCCTAGAAAACAACTATTACAAGGAGCTGAAAAATTTGAAAGCATCAATATTAAACTCTGATACAAGCAATATTGAAAAAATGGAAGACTCAAAGGAAGATATTCAAACAGAGACAGTAATCCAACCCTCAATAGACAGCTCTGCGTCTTTAGAGAACCTCGAAGTTTTTAGCAGAGAGGAAGAACTGTATATGAACGCATTAGAACTCTTTAATAGCGGTCAAACGAATATGGCTGAGCAACGTTTCTCAGAATTTATAGAAAGTTTCCCAACTAGTGGAAAACTTTCGGCTGCTTTATTCTGGAGAGCGGAAACTAGAGTAAAAGACGAAAACTGGATTGGTGCTGCCAATGATTATTTAGAGAGTTTTACAATCAATCCGGATGGAGAGACTGCTGCTAAAACATTATTTGGTTTGGGAGTAAGTTTAGGAGCCATTGGAGAGAGGGAACAAGCATGTTTAACTCTGGATGAAGTTGGATCAAGATTTGACAATATTGAAAGAACTTTAGTGGTTGAAATTGTAAAAGCAAAAAATCTCTTAAACTGTGATCAACCAAGATAGCGGAAAAATGATTGAGCAAGTTGTTAGGAACTTAGCTAGTATGAAACTACGCTCTTGTGGGATAGCAGTTTCTGGTGGTAGCGACTCAATAGCTCTTTTTCATATAATGACAGAGTGGAAATCTGAAAATAAGCCTGAAATATTAGTTGCATCAGTAGATCACGGGTTGAGACCAGAGAGTAGATCAGAGGTAGAATTTGTAAAAAAAATCTGTGAAATGAAAAATGTTAAACATTGTTCCTTAAAACCAACTGTAAATATATCTGAAGCACAAGGAAATTTGCAAGAAAATGCTCGATTAGCAAGATATCAATTATTAACAAATTGGGCGATCTCGAATGATCTGCAATCTATTCTCGTTGGTCATACATTGGATGATCAAGAAGAGAATCTTCTGATTAGATTTCTACGAGGATCTGGTGTAGATGGATTAGCGAGCATGGAGAATATGATCGTTAGAAATGGGATTTTATGGATAAGGCCATTATTAAAATTTAGAAAAGAAGAGTTACGAAATTATTTGAGAAATAACAATTATAGTTGGATAGACGATCCGTCAAACTATAATGAAAAATACAAACGTGTAAAGATGAGAAAACTTCTCAAGCAACTAAAATCTTCTGATCTTATCACACCAAATTTCGTAAAAACAGCTGATCACATGTTAAGGTCCTCAAAGCTATCCAAGGAAATAGCTAAATCTAATTCCAAAACACTTTTGTCGTTTAATGTTGCTGGTCAAATTACTTTCGAAGTTGAAAAATTTTCTAAGCTCTTCGAGGACACCCAATTTAGAATACTTTCGGGTATAATCTCATGGTTCTCTGGAAAGTTCTACAAACCCCGCTTCTCTCAGCTTGAGAATATGCATAACAAAATACTTAACCTAAAACAGATGGGTGCTACTTTAGGTGGGACAGTTTTTAAGAAAAAAAATGGTATAGTAACCGTCACGCGAGAATTAGCGTCTATTGAAGAAAATTACTTAGTTAAAGAAGAAAAGTTTATTTGGGATAACAGATGGCTAATTACGTTAAAATCAGAAATGCAAGGAAAATTATATGTAAAACCTTATGGGTTATTAGGTCTTGATGACGAAAGGTTCTCTTTCACTAGTGAATTTGATAAAAGTGCATTGGTTTCGATCCCGACAATAACAACAAATAAAGGTGTTATATTTGTGCCTCTTTCTAATTTGGAGTATGATATTGATATAAAATTATTAAATCAGGGTAATCAGTTTTATAAATTCTTTTAAAAACAGTTGAATTTGCGTTTTTTTAGCATACTTATAATACATTCAAAAATAAAAAGTTGGTATCAGACACATGAATAATTTTAGAAACATAGCTTTTTGGCTAATTTTATTTTTCCTTCTAGTCGCCTTATTCAACGTTTTCAGCGGTAACACAATCAACAACAAAAGAGAATTATCTTTTTCTCAGTTTTTGGATCAAGTTGGTTCAGGAAAAGTATCCGAAGTTGTTCTTGATGGAGAAACAATACACGTGAGAGAAGCAGATGGAACAAGATATGAAGTCGTGCAACCACTTGGCACAAACCTAGTAGAGGTTTTAAGCAGATCAGATGTCGAAGTTCGTGCAGTAAAGCAGGAGAAGTCAGGACTGATGAGCGCAATAAGCGTTTGGTTGCCGTTTATTTTACTGATAGGCGTGTGGCTTTATTTAATGAATAGAATGCAAGGCGGTGGTCGCGGAGGTGCCATGAGTTTTGGAAAGTCTAAAGCAAAACTTCTAACTGAAAAACACGGCAAGGTTACATTTAACGATGTTGCTGGTATTGACGAAGCAAAAGATGAACTGGAAGAAATCGTTGAGTTTTTAAAAGATCCACAGAAATTTGGAAGGCTCGGAGGGAAAATACCCAAAGGTGCGTTACTAGTAGGGCCTCCCGGAACAGGTAAAACACTATTAGCTAGAGCCATCGCAGGTGAAGCCGGAGTGCCCTTTTTCACTATATCTGGCTCAGATTTTGTTGAAATGTTCGTTGGGGTAGGGGCAAGCAGAGTAAGAGACATGTTTGACCAGGCTAAGAAGAATGCACCTTGTATCGTATTTATCGATGAAATTGATGCGGTGGGGCGTCACCGAGGAGCAGGATATGGTGGTGGAAACGATGAAAGAGAGCAAACACTTAACCAATTACTTGTTGAAATGGATGGTTTTGAGTCCAATGAAGGGGTTATATTAATCGCTGCTACCAATAGACCTGATGTTTTAGACCCAGCACTTTTGAGGCCTGGGCGTTTTGATAGGCAAGTTCAGGTACCCAATCCTGATATACAGGGCCGCACAAAAATATTGAATGTACACGCAAAGAAGACTGTTTTGGGACCAGATATAGATCTAAGAATCATTGCTCGAGGAACACCTGGTTTTTCTGGTGCTGATCTTGCCAATCTCGTAAATGAAGCAGCATTAATGGCAGCACGGGCAGGTAAACGATTTGTAGCTATGATAGATTTTGAAAATGCAAAAGATAAAGTCATGATGGGAGCAGAGAGAAGATCCATGGTCATGACGGACGAAGAAAAGAAATTGACCGCTTATCATGAGGCGGGACATGCGATCGTGGGATTAAATGTTCCTCAGCATGATCCGATACATAAAGCTACCATTATACCTCGAGGAAGAGCTCTGGGTTTGGTGTTAAGTTTACCTGAACGAGATCAGTTATCAGTCACTAGAACTAAATATAAATCGAAAATAGCAATGGCTATGGGAGGTAAAGTTGCAGAAGAAATGGTTTTTGGACCTGAGAACGTTACATCTGGGGCAAGTTCCGATATCCAACAAATAACTAAGATAGCTAGAGCAATGGTAATGCAATTTGGGATGTCTGATAATTTAGGAAATATCGATTATGCCAATGAACAACAGACTTATTTAGGTCCAACGAGTCCCGGTAGTCATCTAGGTCCGGAAACACAGGAAAAGATTGATATTGAAGTGAGAAAGCTTGTTGATGAGGGTTACGCAACAGCAAAAAATATTTTAAAGAAAGAAAAAAAGAAGTTAGATTTGTTAGCTAATGGCTTACTAGAGTATGAGACTCTTACGGGAAGTGAAATAACACAGGTGCTGTCCGGAAAACCCCTTAACAGAGATTTGGATGACTTTGATGAACCTGACGATAAGCAGGATAAGAGTAGTGTTACTTCAATACCAAAAACGGGCACAACTGGTAGAAAGAAAGGTGGAGGCTTGAAGTCCCAGCCACAGTCTTAGGATAAAAGAAGCTCTCCTTCCAAGTCATATTCGGAAGAGCCTCTAATCTTCACGGTTACATGTTCACCTACGCTATGATGAGTTTGTTTTTTGGGAATGGCGACTATGCCGTCTATCTCTGGAGCGTCAAAAATTGATCTACATATAAGATGGTCTTGTTCCACAGTGTCAATAACACAGGTAAATGTTTTGCCTATTTTTTCTTTAAGCTTCAACTCGGATAGTTGTTGTGCTCTAGACATAAAACGGTCGTATCGATCTTGTATTATATCAGCGTGGAGGTGATCCTCCATTACGTTTGATCGTGCGCCAGATACGTCTTCATATTTAAAGCAGCCCACTCTATCAATTTGTGCTTCCTCTAACCAATCAAGAAGAAAATTAAACTCACTTTCAGTTTCTCCGGGGAAGCCTACGATAAAACTTGATCTGATACTAAGATGTGGATTAATTGATCGCCACTCAGAAATTTGTTCAAGGTCATGCACGTTATTTGACGGCCGAGCCATTCTCTTTAATACATCCGGGTGTGCATGTTGAAAAGGGACATCTAAATACGGTAAGACCGTATTCTGATCCATAAGAGGTATTAATTGCTTCACATGAGGATAAGGATAAATATAGTGAAGTCTCACCCATACTCCAAGAGACGCTAACTCGTTCACTAGATTATAAATATTAGTCTTAAGTTTTTTCCCATTTAGGAGTGTCTCTTCAAACTTTAGATCTAGTCCGTAAGCGGAAGTATCTTGCGATATTACAAGTAATTCTTTAGTACCCCTTTCAACTAAACTTTTTGCTTCAGATAGTATTGAAGCCATTGACCTAGATTTTAAAGGCCCTCTCAAAGAGGGAATAATACAAAATGAGCATTTATGATTACATCCTTCGGAGATTTTCAAATAACTGTAATGTCTTGGTGTAAGTTTGACGTAGGACGACGAAGGCTTTGCTTCAAATGGGTTGCTCTTTATTGGAATGTTCTCCGTAATTGAGTCCAAAACTTCATTAAACTTTTGAGGCCCAGTTATAGCCATCACATTTGGATGAGAGTCACGTATAAATTCTGGAGTGGAGCCAAGACACCCAGTTACTATAACTTTTCCGTTTTCATTCAAGGCTTCACCAATAGCATTCAAACTTTCGGCTTTTGCTGTGTCAAGAAAACCACACGTATTTACAATCACTGCATCTGCGTTATCGTAAGTTTGTGATATTCCATAACCTAATTTTTGGAGCTTGTTTATAAGCACTTCCGAATCAACTAGCGCTTTGGGACAACCTAGGCTAACCAAACCGATCTTAGGAGAATTTTTATCCATAATATTTAAATAAACGGTTTTAGCTTGGGGTTAAAGGGTCTTTCTTTGACAAATGCATCTCTTAACTTATTATCTATGAGGACTTGCAACTTGGTACCCTCAATAGCGTATTCGACGTCAACAATGCCAATAGCGACATTTGTATTGAACTGTGTCGAAAAAATTCCAGAAGTAATCTCCCCCACCTTTTTATTATTAAATATAGGCCAGTGATCGTGACAAAAGGGCACCTTATCGCCTTTAACATCAAAGTATCTCAATACTTTCGAGGGTCCATTACTTGCTATGTTTTCAAGAGCTTTGGAACCGATACATGTTGAATTTGCATCAATCTCACAAAATCTGCCGAGACCGCATTCGAAGGGAGAGTTTTGGATCGTCATATCAGATCCATAAGATAAAAGTCCAGATTCAATTCTTTCGATCTGGTTAGGACATCCTGGTCTAACATTCAAATCCTTCCCATTTGTAAATAATTCCTCCCATAGTTCATTGGCATATTCTGTGCCTTCAACATAAATTTCAAAACCACCTTGCTTGGACCAACCAGTTCTAGCAACATTAATAGTGTGTTTTCCAAATTTTAGTTTTCTAAGGTCAAAATAACTGAAGTAGTCCATTTCATTTCCAAATATTCTTTTCATAAGAAGCCTAGATTTAGGTCCCTGAATTGCCAGAGGCGCAACTGAAGGTTCCGATACCTCAACATTTAATTTCAGTGCAGCAGCAATACCTGAAACCCATAAAAGAACATCACTATCAGCTATAGAAATCCAGTAACGGTCTTCATCTACTCTTAATAGTACAGGATCATTTATCATGCCCCCATTTTGATTGACCATTGGAGCGTAAAGACATTTGTTTGGGTTCATATCCTTTACGTTTCTAGGAGTTAAAAGCTCTAATAGCGTTGCAGCATCTTTTCCTACAATTTCAACTTGTCTTTGAACGGATACATCCCATACTTGAACTTCACTCTTCAAGTGTCGGCAGTCTTCCTCCGCGTCTTTAAAGATGGTAGGTAAAATCATATGGTTATAAACTGTTATACCCTTAACCTGATCCTCTATCTTAGAAGAGAAGGGCGTACGTCTTATTCTTTTTGTTGGAGTTAAAATTTTACCCTGCAACACTTTTCTCCTATCGTAAATAAACTCGAACTCTGATATAAATCATTAAAAGAACTATGCAATGGTTTTTATTACTTTGGACGAAATTTTGTTAACATGACCAAACAAAAAAACATTTTAATTTTAAATGGACCCAACCTGAACCTACTCGGCATTAGACAACCTGAAATATATGGGTCTCGAACTCTTAAAGATTTAGAGGAAATGTGTTTGAGTAAAGGCAAAGCTTGTTCAATGAATATAAAATTTGAACAAAGTAATTCCGAATCGGAATTAGTGACTTTTATTCAGGAGGCAATAAAGACTTCAGATGGTATAATTATAAATGCTGCTGCATATTCACATACTTCAGTTGCAATCCTCGATGCCTTAAATTCTTTTACTGGGTATGTAATTGAAGTTCATATATCGGATATTTCTAAGCGAGAAGAGTTCAGGAAATTCTCATATGTATCTTTGAGAGCGGACTATGTGATTATGGGCAAAGGTCTAGAAGGATATATTGAAGCATTAGAAAAAATGCAGCGAGAACATTAGATTGAAAATATGAAAAAAGATAATTTAAAACAATTTTACAAAGATTTTCCAAGCAATCCAGACGCTAGGGTTAAAGCTTTGAAGTCGATCTTAGAAAAAGAAGGACTCATTGATCAAAAAGCATTGGATGAAATTCTCGATACCTATCAGAATAAGGTAGGGCCCTTAAATGGTGCAAAAATAGTTGCCAAAGCATGGGCAAACAAAAAGTTTAAAGAGGATCTAATAAATAATACAGATCAGGTGTTGAAGGATATGGATCTTAATGGTCGTCAAGGTGAACATGTTGTGGTCGTAGAGAATACTGAGACAGTTCACAATCTTATAGTCTGTACCCTTTGTAGTTGTTATCCGTGGCCTTTGTTGGGGCTACCACCTAGCTGGTATAAGTCCGATGCCTACCGAAGTCGAGCAGTGAGAGAACCGAGGGCAGTTTTAAGCGACTTTAATGTCAAACTTCCAATATCAAAAAAAGTTAAGGTTTGGGACTCGACTTCAGAGATACGGTATCTTGTCCTGCCACAACAGCCACCTAGTTCTAAGGGATTGAGTGAAAATGAATTAGTGAGTTGGGTTACGCGTGATAGTATGATAGGGACAGGCTTTCCAAAGCCTCCAATAGGTGAATAATGTCTAAGGCGCATGACATGGGTGGTCGGCTTGACTCCCGAAGAATTGATATCGCGTCAAGTGACGTAAAATTTAAGGCAGATTGGGAAAAGGAAGTTTTCGCTATAACTTTAGCGTTGGGTTTTTCAAGTTTATGGAATTTGGATAGGTCTCGGTACGCGCGTGAGTCTATAGAGCCAAACGACTATCTACAATTTGGTTATTTTGAAAAATGGCTTGCTGGGCTGATCAACCTATTGGGTGAAAATGGTATTATTAAAGTTGGGACAGAAAGTGAAGACAATTTTAAAAAAAGCTCTTTTCGCGTTTTAGAAGCAAAAAATGTAAAAAAATTGTTGCATATGGGGGGACCAACCAAGAGAGACAGTACCACAGAGAAAAACTACAACTTAGGAGAGACTGTTTCAGTAAGAGCTAATAATAGTAATACAAAAGTTGAAAAAGGTCATACAAGACTACCAGACTATGTAAAGGGAAGAACTGGGAAAGTCATTGCCTATCATGGTAGCCATGTATTTCCAGATGCAAACGCTCATTTTTTAGGGGAAAGCCCGGAAGCACTCTACTCTATAGAATTCAAGAGCCAAGATTTATGGGGTAAATGTGAGCATATTGAGGATACAGTAGTAGTGGATTTATGGGAAAGTTATCTTGAAAAATTCAAGTGATAAATCAATACCATTACCTCAAGGCAACGAAGTTTTTTCCGCACCATGGCATTGTGAATTATTTGCACTTACCATTTCTTTGCATGAAAAAAAAGTTTTCGATTGGGCACTTTGGACTGCCGCGCTGGGTAATAAGCTTAAGGACAAGTCAATGAGTATGGAAGACGATTTAGATTACTATTATGGTAGCTGGCTTGAGGCACTGGAAGAATTGATTTTGAGTAAAAAGACAACTCTTCGGGATGATTTCAAAAGAGAAGTTTTGTCCCAAATGAAGTATCTCCGAGATGATCACCATTAATATAAAGCTATCTTATATCTTTAATAATACGTTTAACAATTTGACTAATATCTTTTTCATTGAAAGTTTCTTGATTTAGTTTCTCATGTATTTTTTGATCAAATAGGCTCTTTTCTATTTTTTCATAAAGTATTTGGCGAACGAACCACAAATAACTTTCTTTGTTTTTCCCTAATTTTGATCTCTTCTCTAAATGATTTTCAATGTGGGTAATTATTTTAGTATTTTCTTCTCGGTCTTTTTCATTAGTAATCATTATTTTGATATTTTTGCCATTGGGAGCCTGAGCCATATCAATTATAGACTTTAATTGGTGGAATGTTTGTGCGGATTCTGGTTTATCGGATTTGTTAACTAAGATTAAATCTACTATTTCCAAAACTCCACCTTTCATCGCCTGGATACTATCTCCAAGTCCCGGGGCTAAAGTAAGAATTGAGAGATCTGCTAGTTTCGTAATATCTGATTCAGATTGCCCAACCCCAACAGTCTCAACGAAAATAAAATCAAAGTCGAAAGTGGCCATAACCAGTGATAGAAGAAAACTTTTGTGAGATATTCCACCCAATGCACCATCCGACGATAATGACCTTATAAAGACATTGTCGTCGGAAGAATGCTGTTCCATTCTAGTCCTATCACCGAGAAGCGAGCCTCCAGAAATTAAGCTGCTCGGGTCGATAGCAATCACGCCAATTTTCTTTTCTTTCGATCTAAGGATACTTATGAAGCTATTTATCAAACTCGATTTGCCTGCTCCAGGGAAACCAGTTACGCCAATTATTGGTGTTGTGCGCTCTGCTTTATTATAAAGCTTCAAAACCAATTCTATTGGATTGTCACTGGTCTCTACATGGGTTAAGAATTTTGATAAAGCTAGCCTGTCGCCTGCTTTGAGGTCTTTCATTGTTTGTTGTAACTCCATTGATTTCATAACGAGGTTATTATTTTATTACATCACTTTTCAAAACCATAAAATGTAGTAAAATTGTCGACTGCTTCACGGTCGGTTCTCCATGAGTTAATAGGATGATTCTCATCAGCGTATCCCATACCCATTCCACAAAAGAGCATAAATTTGTCATCTACAACAAGGTGTTTGTTTACAGTGGAATGCCACATCGCCCATGCCTCTTGAGCACAACTATGTAAGCCTTTCTCTCTTGCTATTAACATAATAGTTTGCAGAAACATCCCAACATCTGACCATTGGGGAGGTCCCATCTTTCTATCGATGTAAACAAATAGCCCGACCGGAGCACCAAAAAAGCGTAAATTTTTAGCCAGTTGATTTAACCGTGCGCCCCTATCTTCCCTTGGTATATTTATGCTTTTGTATAAATCTTCGCCACATTTAAAGCGTCGACTTCTATAAGGTTCCCAAAGGTTTGGCGGATATACGTCATATTCCGTTTTTTCCCCCATAGGCATATCTGTGATTTTAGATTCAATATCCGAAACTATCTGATCAAGTTTTTTTCCTGATATTACATGAATATGCCATGGCTGAAGGTTGCCCCCCGATGGAGCTTGTTTAGCGACGTCTAAAATTCCCTTGATTAATTCCTTAGAAACAGGTTTCTCAGTAAATGCTCTGCAAGAAAATCTTGATTTTACAGCTTCTGAAACATACATCTTAATCAATACCCCACTGGCTAAACAACTCGGCTTTAGTCAATTTAATCCTATGCTTATCTGTAATTTTTGGTGCTGGAGTTACGGATAGATCGGGTGCCGGTTTTGGCTGAATAATATTAAAAGCCTCAGGAAAAATTCCTCGGTATTTATTATGAGGATCGACAAAAGCTTCCTCAAAGTTTAAAACAGGGGCAACGCATGCGTCTGTCCCAAAGTAAATCTCCTCCCACTCTCTCATAGTTTTTGTCTTGATAATTTCTTGAAATATATCTTTTAGCTTCGGCCAATTAGATTTATCTGTTCTGGTTGGAAGTTCATCAAGTTTTAAGTCAAGTTTTGTAATAAACTCTAGGTAAAACTTATCTTCAATAGCACCAACTGAAATATGCCGACTATCAGAAGTTTTATAAGTTGTGTAAAAAGGCGCACCCCCATCAAGAAGATTAATGTCTCGTCTATCTTCCCATTGTTTAAAATTAAACATAGAGTACATCATTGCCATCAAATTGGCAGTTCCGTCCACAATGGAGCCATCGACGACTTGCCCCTGACCAGTCTGTTTCGCATGTAAAACGGCACATAGGATTCCGAAAACTAAATACATTGAACCTGCTGCAAAATCTCCCAAAAGATTTAGTGGCGCTATTGGAGTATCTTTGGTCCCAATAGCGTGAAGTGCGCCAGAAATAGAAATATAATTAATATCGTGACCTGCTGTATTACTGAGAGGCCCTTTCTGACCCCACCCCGTCATTCTTCCATAAACGAGCTTTTTGTTTGCTGAAAGCATCTCTAAAGGCCCTAAGCCCAATCTTTCCATAACGCCTGGTCGAAACCCTTCTATTAAAATGTCAGAATGGGATACAATTTTCTTCGCGCTAGCGATGTCATCAACATCCTTAAGATCTAGCTCTATATAAGATCTATTTCTAATAACAACATCGGTAAATTGATTGGCAGCCTGTGTACCTGTTTTTCGAGCAATCCTAATTACATTGGCACCCATATCTGCCAACTGCATAGCGGAAAACGGAGTTGGCCCAAGCCCATCGAATTCAACCACTTTTAAACCGGATAAAGGTCCGCCAGTGTTGTTGTGATCCTCCATTCTAATTAGTCGTCCAATGACCTGGCAATTAATTCCTTCATGATCTCATTAGTCCCTCCGTAGATCGACTGCACACGGGCATCGGCGTACATTCGAGCGATAGGATATTCCATTATAAAACCGTATCCACCATGAAGTTGTAAACATCCATCCATAATCTCATTTTGGGTTTGGCTTCCCCAGTATTTTGCCATTGAAGCCGTAGCAGCATCAAGAGAACCCTGCTTAACCCTATCGACACAATCATTAATAAAGGACCTAAGAACCTCAGCCTTAGTTTTCATTTCAGCGAGTTGAAAACGAGTATTTTGAAAATCCATAATTCGCTTATCAAAGGCTTTCCTATCTTTTACATATTTAATTGTCTCTTCGAGCGCAAAGTCTATGTTTCCCAGAGCGCCGATACCAATTGCTAATCTTTCCCATGGCAACTGCTTCATCAATTGATAAAAACCTTGGCCTTCTTCACTCCCAAGCAAATTTGTTAAAGGAACCTTAACATCTTCAAAAAACAATTCACATGTGTCATTACCTTTTTGACCTAGTTTCTTTAGAGGTTTTCCCCTTGAGAAGCCTTCTAGGTCTTTTGTTTCAACGACTACCAATGATACACCTTTCGATTTTTCATTTTTATTTGTCTTTGCCGCTAAAACAATGAGGTCAGCTGAGCCACCATTTGTTATAAATATTTTTGATCCATTAATTTTATATTGATTTCCATCTTTTTCTGCAGTTGTTTTAATTGCTTGAACATCCGATCCAGTACTGGGTTCTGTCATAGCAAGAGAAGCCACGTATTCACCAGTTGAAAGTTTTGGAAGCCATCTTTTCTTCTGTTCATCGGTACCATACGCGTTGATGTAATGAACAACTATTGATTGGATCGCATATCCCCAGCTACCAGAGTCTCCCGCTGTTCTTCCAAGTTCATATAGAGTGATCGCATCGAAGCCTAAATCACCGCCGAAGCCACCGAATTCTTCAGGTATTGAGCTTCCTAAAATTCCAGCATCTCCTGCCTTATTCCATAAGGTCCTGTCGACTTGTTGTTTTTTACCCCACTCGTCCAAATTGGGTTTTACTTCGTCTATAAAAAATTTCTTTACACTGTCTGTAAATAATTGGTGTTCTTCCATTTGCCATTTAGAAGTCGGAGTAAATAATGTCATCAAAGTTCCTCAAAAAAATTAGTATAGAAAAATGCTACTACAAAAAAAATTTTGTGAACATCTAAAATTTGAACTTTTTTGTAGATATTTGAGGTTTTCTCCCTCAACATGTATTGATGTTGGCTTTGATCGTGAAATATGCTTCTTTTCTTGTCATTTCAATATTTATTTTATGCCTTGCTGTGGGCGAATTTATACTTTGGCAAGCTTTACCGGTTTCATGCTCAAACCATGAAAAAATAGAAGCGAACAATCCTATAAGGTTTGTCACTAATGCAAAAGGACAAGGTCCATTTAGAGGTGATAAATGGTCACAACTTGTGGATACGGACCTTTCACAGTGGTACCTAAAAAATAAAAAGTACGAAAGCGTAACAATAGAAAATACAGAAGATGGTATAGATATTAGTTCTTGGTGGATACCCGCTGATGAAGAAAGTGAAAAGCGAACGGTTATTGTTGTTCATGGCATTAATGGTTCAAAGAAAGAATTTAACCAATTAATACCAGCAAATATAATTGCGAATTCGGGATTAAATGTTTTGATGATTGACGTTAGAAACCATGGAGAAAGTTCATGTCCAGATGGATGGCACTTTGCAGGAACTAAAGAATGGAAGGATGTTGATGCAGCGATCGAATATCTAGTCGACAAAAAAGGAATACCTGAGAGAAACATTGGAATTCATGCCGTATCAGGAGGAGGTCTGGGTACTTTCTTTTTGATAAAAAATAGAAAAGATCTTGGAGCATTTTCACTCGACAGCGGAGTTTTTGATTGGGACTCTATTGTTCAACATGAGTTGGAATACCACGGTGTGCCTGGGTTTACGTGGCAGCTTGCAATTTTCGCTGCTAAATTTCACGGCATTTTCTTTGACAAGAATATGCCTAAAGAAGCGCTTAGTGACTTGCAGGATAGGCCAATGCTAGTTTTTCACGGGAAAAAAGATACTAGAGTGCCTTTTTTCCACTCCGAACAATTAGTTGAATATGTGAAGAGTATAAATGGTAAAATAATATTTTTTCCATTAGAAGGAGCAGACCATACAGAAGGTGTGCTATCACACTCCGAAATTTATGAAGATAACCTTCCTAAATTTTTCAAAACAAACCTTTAATGGGTAGGATGGAATATGAACAGAAAAATAATTCTTAAATCACGACCAGAAAAAGAACCTCTAAAAGAGAATTTTCAAATTGTTGAAGAGGATCTAAAACTAGTTCAACCCGGTCAAGTACAATTAAAGTCAATTTATTTGTCTTTAGATCCCTATATGAGAGGAAGGATGAACGCGGGGCGCAGTTATGCGAAGCCCGTCGAACTAGGAACTGTAATGGAGGGAGAAGCTGTTTCTGAAGTTATAGAAAGTCAAAGTGATACCTTTAACAAAGGTGATATTGTTATCGGTAGAACTGGATGGCAAACAATGCCGTTGGTTTCGGATAAAGTTATAGAAAAGGTTCACAATCCTGATCTTCCTCTAAGTCTAGCTCTTGGGACGTTGGGAATGCCTGGTAGAACTGCTTATATAGGAATGATGAATATTGGGAATCCAAAAGAGGGAGAGACGTTAGTTGTATCTGCGGCTTCAGGAGCTGTTGGATCTGTCGTAGGGCAAATTGGAAAAATTTACGGCTGTAATGTAATAGGGGTTGTGGGTAATGAAGAAAAATCGATTTATGTAAAAAATGAATTAGGCTTTGATCACTGTCTAAATTACAACGACGATAATTTCGAAAAAAAACTAGGCGAAATTTGCCAAGATGGCATCGACATTTATTGGGAAAATGTAGGAGGTAAAACATTCAATGCCGTATATCCTCATCTCCGAGACTTTGCAAGAATACCAGTTTGTGGTGTAATCTCAATGTATAATAATCAAAGCCAGCAATTAGAGGAAGATCGTCTGCCGATGCTTTTTAGAAATGTTCTAACTTGGCGCTTGAGAATACAAGGGTTTATTGTAAGAGAATTTCCCGAGCAACAACTAGAAGCAATGCAGCATTTAGAAAAGTGGTATTTGGAAGGGAAGCTAAAATACAGAGAGGATATAGTAGAAGGCTTGGACAATATGGTTGAAGCTTTTCAAGGTCTTTTAAGGGGTGACAATTTCGGAAAGTTATTAGTAAAAGTAAATTAGAAAACGGGAGCAATTAAAGAGGAGACTGATATGTCAGATACAAATTTGGATATTGAAAAACTAAAAAACCTCCAGTTTAAAATAATGAAAGATGTTGCAGCATCAGCGTTAATCCCGCTTATGCGAATAGGAGATCAGTTAGGGCTCTTCCAAAAACTTTCGGAATTGGGGCCTATAACTTCAAAAAAATTTGCTGAAGAAGCTAAAGTTGATGAGCGGTATTTGAGAGAATGGCTATATGCGCTATCGGCTACTGACTTTGTTTCTTACGATGGAGCAAAAAAAGAATTTTCATTGTCACCTGAACAAAGAGCAGTTTTTGCTGATGAAGAAGGGCCAGCCAATATGTTAGGTGCGTATGAAGTTCTAGCAGGACAAGTTTTTGCTGAGGAGAAGGTGATAGACGCTTTTAAAACAGGAGAAGGTGTAGCTTATGAAAATGCATGCCCTCTGTGTTTTACTGGAACTGCTAGATTTTTTAAACCATCTTATCAGGTAAATCTCATA
The DNA here is from genome assembly GCA_902540655.1 of uncultured Alphaproteobacteria bacterium. Classification (GTDB taxonomy): domain Bacteria; phylum Pseudomonadota; class Alphaproteobacteria; order Rhodobacterales; family Rhodobacteraceae; genus CACIJG01. The sequence continues at coordinate 23,317 of CACBNQ010000015.1, forward strand.
AAAAAATGGCTTCCAATGATTGATGGTTTTGAGGGAAAAATGAAGTTGGGAGGAAGTTTTGCTGATGTGGGCTGTGGCCATGGGTTGTCTACTTTGATGGTGGCGCAAGCGTTTCCGGAGGCAAACGTCTTTGGCTTTGATTTTCATGAACCATCAATAATTGAGGCAAAAAAACTAGCTGACAAGGCTGGAAGTTCAGAGAAAATTAGTTATGAGATAGCTGACGCTAAAAGCTACTCAGGCAATTACGATTATATCGCTTTTTTTGATTGCCTTCATGATATGGGTGATCCCGTAGGAGCCGCAAAATATGCCTATGATCACCTAAACGAGGGTGGGGCGGTTATTCTCATTGAGCCAACAGCAAATGACAAGCCAGAGGAGAATTTCAATATATATGGACAGATGTATTATTCATTCTCAACTATGGGATGTATCCCGGTTTCCAAATCTCAGGAGGTAGGCTTAGCCTTAGGAGCTCAAGCTGGACCCGCTAAACTAATCGAGGTGTTGGAGCAGTCAGGCTTTAAGGACTGCAAGATAGTCAAAAAAAATGCGACAAATATGGTATTAGAGGCGAGAAAATAAAAGTTTATAATTGATCATGCATATTCCTGCCATGAAAAGCGAGCAGCCAGATAAAAGCATGGCGTTTTGGTAGTCTCCAAAAAAGTCGATCATTAAACCTGAAATGTATGGTCCAACAATCTGGCCAATGCTAAAGGTGGTAGTTAAAAAAGCCACGGCAAATTTTATTGAGCCAGCATGCCGTATCTTTCCTTCCATTAACACTAAACCTACGATGCCGACTACCCCAATTCCATAAGCTAAACAGGCAAATAATGAAGCTCCAATTCCATCAAAAAAGTACAAGGTAAGTATCCCTGTAGAGCAGGTGAAGCAGGATAAGGCTAAAGAGATATGATTGCCAGTAAGTTTACTTATAGCTTGCCAAATGAAAATAGCTGGCATAGCAGATATCCCAACTAAGATCCAACTTGCATGCTGAATGTTCTCTAATGCGGGGGTGTTGACCGCCAAAGCTGCGATAAAGGTGCCAAAAATTATATAGCCAAATCCAAAAAAAAAGTAACCGACGGAGATACCGACGAAGCCTAAAGAGAGTTTATTCGACTGAGAGGTCTGATCAAGGCTTGCTTCTGAACCTACTTCTAGCGGACTTGAAATGATTGGTATCGTTAAAACCAAGCAAATTATCGCTATCACAAACCATTGGTAGTGCCATTGCAACTCAAACATAGAACAAATCCATACAGCTATGGCACTTAAAAACATTCCAACACCAAAACCCGATATATGAGCTAAACGAAGATCTACGCGACCGGTAACTGTAATCTGAGAAAAAATTAGATTTGTCGCAATAACTAACCCAATTGCACCTGAAATTCCCTGAAGGAATCTTAGTAAAATAAATAAGTAAAAATCACTAGTTGAACCCATAAGGCCAAGTGTCACAATGGACACTACAACCGATAGATAAAGTGTAAGCCTTTGTTTGTTTGCAAAAGAATAAATAAGGGGAATAATCGAACCGATTAGATATCCCAAATAGTTAGAAGAAGCTATTAAGCCGATATCTGCAGAAGAAATATTAAGAGTATTCTGCATGTAGGGAATTATAGGAGTATAGGCAAACCTGCCTAAGCCACCAGTAATTGCCACAACACAAATTCCTACCAGTGCCAATCTAAACTGTGAATTTGTTGTTAAAAATGACATTTCTTTTTATAGTTCCTATGATTGAAAATAGCTTTTCTTATGCCTAAAGAATTTGCAAACAAAAGGATAACCATAAATGAATAGTGAGGAAAGTTTTTTTGAAAGAGACTTGGTTCTCGTCGGAGCTGGACACACAAATTGTCTTTTTTTGAAAATGTGGGCAATGAAGAGTAATCCTTCTCTTCGAGTGACTCTAATAAATCCAGATCCTATTTCATCTTATACCGGTATGCTACCTGCTTTAGTAGCTGGTTTATGTGCTAAATCAGATGCTCAAATAAATTTATTCAGTTTGTGTCGAGCTACAGAAACAAGATTAATTATCGATACTGTTAAAAAAATTGATAAGAAAAAAAGTCAAATTATGTGTAAGACAGGGAGGATTGTAAACTTTGATTTCCTATCCATAAATATTGGATCTAACTCCGTACCTTTGATTAATGGGTTTAAAAAATTTGGATGCAGTGTTCGGCCTTTAGCTGCATTTCAAGAGCGTTGGGAAAACTTTTTGGAGTCTATTAATGAAAAAACGTCTCCGGTTATTTGTGTTATAGGGGGTGGTCTAGCATCAATTGAATTGAGTTTCGCGATGGATATTCGATTGAAAAAGACTGAATTAAAAGATTTTAAGATTAAAATTTTTGAAAGTGGTAAAGCTTTTGAAAAACTGAGTTTAAATCAGCAAAGATATTTGAAAACCAAAGCCAAACTACGAAAAATTGAAATAATTGAAAACACTACAATAAAAGAAGTTTCAAACAACGGATTGGTACAAAAAAACGGCAATTTTGTTCATGCAGATTTTATTATTTCTTGTATAGGACCTCAACCAAATGATTTGTTTAAAAAGTCAAAAATTGAAAATAAAGATGGATATGTTTGTGTCGACGAAAAGCTAAGAGTTATAGGTTTTCAAAATGCGTTTGCAGTTGGTGATTGTGCACATTTCCCTTCTAAAGCGGTAGATAAGTCAGGAGTTTATGCAGTTAGGCAAGCACCAATTCTTTATAAGAATATCCTTAAGCTTTTTAAGAACGAGCAGCTAATTCGATTTAAACCTCAAAGTGATTATTTAAAGCTCATTGTCTATGAAGGTGAATCCGCGATTTTCCTTAGAAATGGGGTTGCCTTTTCAGCAAAATGGGTTTGGGCATTAAAAAGTTTTATCGATAAAAAGTTTATAAAGAATTTTAAAAAACTTAGTGAGATGGTCACTAAAGATATGGAAGATGCTCGAAGCAATAACCAAAAAATGCTTTGTGGTGGCTGTGGCTCGAAAGTCGGAAATGTTATTTTGGAGTCTTCGTTAAGAAAGTTATCAGATCCTAGATCAAAACATATTGTTAGTAAAATAGGAGATGACGCAGCAATTATAAAATTTAATTCCTTGTTTCAAGCTTTGACGACCGATCATTTGAGGTCATTTACAAAGGATGCATGGCTTCAAAGTAAAATAACGGCGATTCACGCTTTGGGAGATATTTGGGCAATGGGATCCGATCCTGAAATCGCTCTCACAAATATTATTATTCCAGAGTCCTCCAATGACATACAAAAGCGAACAATCGAAGAAATTATAGATGGGGCGAATAGTGTTTTTGGTGCTGAGGGAGTGAAGATAGTGGGCGGTCATACCTCTTTAGGAAAAGAGCTAGTGATCGGGTTCACGTTGGGAGGTTTTTCCAAAAACCAACCTAAGACTGTCGATAAGGCAATCGTAGGTGATCAAATAATATTAACAAAACCTTTAGGCTCTGGGGTTCTATTGGCAGGGGAAATGCGTTTTGAAGGTGAAGGGCAGGACCTAAAAAATCTTTTTGATGCAATGTCTAAGTCACAAAGTTCTATCGCAAATGTGTTGAGGAAGGTTGCAAACTCGATGACAGACATCACTGGATTTGGCTTAGGTGGCCACCTTCTAAACATAGTTTCAAAGTCTAACGTAGGAGCAAAACTATATTTGGGTCAGATACCAGTATACCCTGGTGCCAATAATCTTATAGCCAAAGGTATTAGGTCTTCGATTTTCGAGAATAATTATATGTATATTGAGAAAATGATTATTAAAACGACAGCAAATACAGATATCCTTTTTGATCCCCAAACATCTGGTCCACTACTAGCTACTGTCCCCAAAGACAAAGTAAAGGGCGTCATTGCTGCTGGAGAAGATTTTGGTTTTCATTGCAAAGTTGTAGGAGAACTAACAAATGGCAAACCCCATATTGAAGTATTATAGAGAATTCATTCCATTTTTTTCGCCGTTTGTAATATTCTATCCACAATTGAACTTAACCCTTTTTGGGACATATCCTCTATTTTTAAAATGGCAAATACTTCTTTCTTCTTTCTTAACAGGCTTCGTTTGTACCTAGGGTCATAATGTTTTTCCATAAGTTGTTTTACAAGTTCATAAAAGTCTTTATTTTTTGCCATTAGCAACCAGCTTTCTACAACTTTATGCCCAGCTATGGTCGAAAGGCTCGTAATTTGTTTTCCTAATAAATCTAGATCACTTGTTATTTCTGAATATTCTTCAACTAAAAATTGTGCCCTTTTTTCAACAGTAGCTGATAGTTCAATTTGTGGAGCGCTTTTCATCAACTTCCAAAATTCCTTAGGTATATGCAAGTTTCCAATTTTATTGGATTCTGCCTCAACAAATATTGGCTCATTAGTTTTGAGATTTACCAGTTTATCGTAGATTAGCGTTTCAAATAACTTTTGAGACGGTTGTTTCTGACCTTGTGATCCAAATACAGATCCTTTGTGATTTGCCAGGCTTTCCAAATCGATAATTTGCCCATTTCTTTTTTCTATTAAATTAAGTACTTTTGTTTTCGCTGTGCCCGTATTTCCTGTGAGGAGTATTAGATAGTACCTGTCTATATTTCTATCTAGGAATTCACTTATATGTTTTCGAAATGATTTATAGCCTCCATCTACCACTTCTACTTTCCAACCTATTTGGTCCAGTATAGTGGCCAAGGCATAAGATCGCTGTCCACCTCGCCAACAGTATATCAAAGGAAGCCAATCTCTACTTTTGTTGTAGAGATAATTTTTTAAATGATCTGAAATATTTTTAGAAACTATAGATGCGCCTAACTTCTTTGCTTCAAATTTACTTTTCTGTTTATACATCGTGCCGATCATTTCCCGTTCGGCATTAGAAAGAACTGGAAGATTAATAGACCCCGGTATCCGATCGTCTTCAAACTCTGATGGTGAACGAACATCAATGACATCATCGAAATCATGTATTTGAATATCCGAAAACTTTACACGCTTTATTGTCATATTTTTATTCAACTTCTCAAAAGAAAGGAGTTATTAATATAATTAGTATTAATTTAGGTAAAAAGATAGGAGGATACTACAATGTTTTTTAACTTGAGAAATTTGTGTGCATGTCATGAAAAAAAAGATTATTGATCTATCGGTATCCTTAGAAATAGGCATAAACTCTGATCCCCCTGCTGCTCTCCCAAAGATTGAGTACATTTCTCACCAAGATTCTGCTGAACACGTTTGTTCTTTCTTTCCAGGGCTTCAGAAAGGTGACTTGCCTGGAGGAGAAGGGTGGGCGGTTGAGCAATTAAATATAAGTACTCATAATGGCACTCACCTAGATGCCCCCTATCATTTTCATTCGACTATGGATCGGGGTAAAAAAGCGATAACTATTGATCAGGTTCCACTTGAATGGTGTTTTAACCCTGGTGTTAAATTTGACTTTCGACATATGGAAGATGGTTATGTTGTTACACCTAATGATATAAAAGCCGAGCTTAAAAGAATTAACTATGAAATTAAGCCATTTGACATTGTTCTGGTTAATACATCAGCTGGCAAACACTACGGTGCTGACGACTATCTCCTTAAGGGCTGTGGTATAGGAAAGGATGCTACAATATTTTTATTAGAAAAAGGGGTAAAAATTACTGGGACTGATGCTTGGAGCTGGGATGCCCCCTTTGCTCATACTGCAGAAAAATACAGACAAACAAAGGATTCTTCAATCATATGGGAAGGTCATAGAGCAGGTATGGAAAAGGCTTATTGCCATATGGAAAAGTTGAGCTCTCTGGAGAAATTACCCGACTATGGATATACGATATCTTGCTTTCCCTTTAAAATAAAGAAAGCTTCCGCTGGGTTCATTCGTGCAGTGGCCATTTTGGATCTTTAGCCTAATATAGAAGGAACATTTGTTTTCTATAAAATTTAATGAAACAGCAGTTCTAAAGTTTATCCTATTTATAAGCCGCCCATTATATATTCAAAACTTGTATCAGTAGGTAATGTCCCAAAAGCTCCGCTCCATCGTGATCCAAGTCTACTATTACAAAAAGCCGAAATTTTTTCCTCTTCGCCACTTTTTATAAATATTGACGCCTGAATAAGACAGGCCATTTTTTCCGTCAGTAGCCTAGCCTCAACTTCTAAATCTATTGGATCTTGTAAAGTTTCTTTCAAGTGACTAAAGTTCTCATCAAAATTTTTATTTGATCCTTTTGCTGATGCGAGTTCTCTAAATAATGAAGGTAGTGCATTTTTATCTCTTTGTAGAGCTCTCAAAACATCTAAACACATTACGTTACCGCTTCCTTCCCAGATGCTATTAAGAGGAGCCTCCCTGTAAAGCCTGGGCATAATAGATTCTTCTATATAACCAGGACCACCATGACATTCTAAAGCTTCGAATACCAAATAAGGTGCTCTCTTAGTTATCCAGTATTTACTTATAGCGGTACTGATACGAGCGAACGACCGTTCATCTTCATTGGAATTTTGATTGTCAACGGCTCTTGCTACTCTGAGTGACAAATTCAAAGCAGCCTCACTTTCTAAAACCATATCAGCAATAACGTTTCTCATTAAAGGTTGATCGATCAGTCTTCTTTGAAATGCTGACCTGTGAGAAACATGATGTTGGACCTGAACAATCGCCTGACGCATTAAAGACGCTGAGCTGACAGCACAGTATATTCTATTTCCTATAACCATATCTAGAATTGTCTTTATTCCCTTTCCCTCTTCTCCAATCATTGTGCCAAATGTATCATCGAGCTCAATTTCAGAGGATGCATTTGACTTGTTGCCAAGCTTGTCTTTAAGTCTCTGGATGAAAAAACTATTTCGTTCCCCATTTGGCATCCATCTCGGCACAAGAAAACATGATAACCCGACATCAGTGTTGGCTAGCACAAGAAAGGCATCGCACATGGGGGCCGAGCAAAAATACTTATGACCAGTAAGAAGATAATCTGAACCATTACCAACATTAGAGGACACTGGTTTTGCTCGTGTAGAGTTGGCTCTAACATCTGATCCACCTTGTTTCTCAGTCATAAACATGCCTATTGTTCCACCCAATTTCTGATCAATGGGGATATCTCGATCGTCATACTGATTTGATAGTACTTTTGGTAACCATTGAGCTTCTAACTCTCTATTATGCTTCAGTGCAGGAATAACAGAATACGTCATTGCCATTGGGCACATAACACCTCCCTCAACCTGGTTAAACATATAAGTGAGTGCCATATGAGCGACCTGTGACCCTTCTTTTTTATGGTTCCATGCAAAACTTGGGATTTCATTCTTTATAGCTACTCCCAAGAGGTGGTGGTAAGAAGGATGATAATCAACGTAGTTAATTCTATTGCCATATTGATCGAATGCCTTTAATTCTGGCGGATTTTTATTTGCTTTCTCAGCATGATCGAACATTTCAGTGCTGCCCATCAACTGCCCAAATGCACTTAAACTTTTTTCTGCCCAACCAGCGCCTTCTCTATTAACAGCATCTCTAAGATTTTTATCATTTTTCCATAAATCTTGATGGCCCATATATGGCGGCATGTTTTCAACTTCATGGGTAGGTAATTGTTTAATTGGTCTGAGATGGTTCATATTATTCATTCCATTTTATTAAGTGAAAGCACACTGTTTATTCTTATAGTCCCAGGTGTCCTCACACTACAGTAAACGCCAAAATCTTGGTGGCCAAAACGTTCATTAAGTATTCCTATGGTATCACAATTATGTTGCCCTGTCTTAGTATTAGTTTTTGTAGCATTACATCGCTCAATTCTATCAACGACCTTTAACTCTACTCCATCAATTTTAATTGATTCACCAACCCAATCAAATTCAGTCCATGGCTTCCCGGTTCGTATCCATATATTTCCTCTAAACCTTTCAGGTTCCAAGCTAATCCCTGCTTTTTTGGAGAGGTCTTCTAGAGAGTCCAACGAGTTGATAGAAATTGACTGAAAAGGAGTGTCTGTGAAAGCTGTATCGGCTACGCAAACTAATTTGGTAGGTTTCGGAAATTTATCGGAACAAATAGGAAGCAACCAGTTCACGAAAGCTTCTCTGTCAGTATGATCACTAAGGTCTAATGATATAGGTTTTAGCTCGGGATGTTTAAAAGTGTATTTTTGATCATCAGTACTTATTGACTCGACGGCTGATAACGTTGGCATAATTGAGCCTCTGAGAAACTTAGTACACGGTTGCCACTCATTTGATAATTCGTCAAAAGAACTTTTTTCATGCACCAATGCCCACATTCTGTCTAATGGAAGAGCTTTTCTTCTTTCTAACTTAATCTGGGTAATTTCTTCACGACTTATCGATTTTATTGGATGCCGAAAAATCTTTTCCACTCTAATAGGCAGGGTGCTTTGTGAATTCATTATGGTCTCATTGTTACAAGGAAAGGTTTTGGACTTTTCAATCGGTAAGCTTTAAGCGCGAGTTCTAACCAAGATATCAGTCGTGGACGCGTTTCCCTAGGATCTATCAAATCATGGGCAGAAAAACCTTCTGCTCTTGGAATTGGTGATTGTCGTTGAGCTAATTGATCCTCAAGCTCTTTCTGCTTTTTTTCAGGATTTTTAGCCATAGCAATTTCCTTTGAAAATGCAACGGCAACGCCACCTTCTACAGGTAAAGCACCACTTAAGGCACTGGGCCAAAGTAATGTGAAGCTATCTGGCCCATAGTGTGCAGTAGCAGCTACTCCAAAAGATTTATGCATATGGACAGACGCCCATGGCACTCTTGATTGCATTATTGAGGATATGGCAGCTGTGCCGAATCTAATTGTACCACTTTTTTCTGATTCTGGACCAATCATGAATCCTGGTTCATCTACCAAACTGATAATCGGAATATGGAAACTGTTACAAAAATCAGAAAATCTTTCTAATTTCTTTGAGGCACTGGTTGTCATCGCCCCTGCGTAGAACATGCAGTCATTAGCGATAACGCCAACTGATTGACCATTAAGTCTACCTAAGCCTGTTACGAGGCTTGGACCATACTTTTTACCGATCTCGAAAAAGGTGCTTTGATCATCATTTATATCTAGTAGGGATGTGATGATCTTTCTTACGCTATATGGTCTACGTCTATCTTTTGGTATTATATCGATTAATAAATCATCACAACGATCCTCCTTGTCGTTAGTAGAAATAGAGACTGGGAACGTCCAAGCATTATCTGGCACGAACGAAAGAAATGTTTTTATTTGTTCAAAAGCGTCATCTTCTGTTTTTGCAAAGTTGTTTATTACTCCACTTTTTAAGTGTACCTCAGGTCCACCGAGAGCTTCTTTCGTAACATCTATATTTAACGCTCTTTTTACGACTTTTGGCCCTGCTATAAGTACTAACGAGCTCTCTGTCATTACTGAAAAGTGTGAAGCTACGAGACGAGATGCAGGTAGTCCAGCTACTGGTCCCAATGCAGCCGTCGCCACGGGAACTTCTCCCAAAGTATTAGCAAGCGAAATAAATCGTGAAGGCGTGTATACGGCATCACTTGTAGGGCGATTACTTTTTTCTTGATTGGTGCCACCAACGGATCCCCCAGCCCCTTCATGCAATCGAATTAAAGGGACCTTGTATTTCAGCGCTAGTTCTTCTGTGTAAATACTTTTCCTTAAACCGGCAGCATTTGGTGATCCACCTTTTAAAGAAAAATCTTCTCCTCCTATAATCACTGGTCTTTTATTGATTTTCCCAAATCCTAGAATAAAGTTTCCAGGAGTAAATTTCTTGAGTGATCCATTATCATTATACTCCGAGAAACCAGCACTTTTACCAATTTCATTGAAAGATTTATTATCTAGTATCCTGTTGATCCTTTCTCTTATAGGTAGTCGACCTTTTTTATACTGTAATTCTACAGCCTCTTCGCCACCCATCTGGTCAGCAAAATTTCTCTTCTCATTGATTTCTTTTGCTTCTTTTTCCCACGTCAATGTCTATCTCCAATTTATTATGTCTGGATACTTTTAAGTTTCTCGACAAACTCTTTTTCGTTATAAAAATTCTTTTTACCGATCACAACGAACACAGGATCCTTTTCATTTTCTGCTTTTTTAATTTCCAAAGTTAATCCATCATATTGGATCGTACATAATTCTCCCTTATTATCTTTAAAAAATCCTTTTGCTCTTTCGATATTATAAATTGGATCCCGCAAAAGCGTGCTGAGAGTATCGGTGTTTATTGTTCCAGTAGGTTTTATTGTTGATGAAATGAATTCATGCGCTTGCTTTTTTTCTAATTTTATTTTGTCACTTTTAACTTTTTCACTGGGGGCAAAGTCTATAAGCATATCTTTTTCTTCAATATGCGCATTTACCGTTTTGAGAAACTTTCGTATTTCAAAACGTTTCAATAGAGTTTCTATACAATTTAATAGCTCTTCTTCTTTAAGCAAATCAGTTTTATTCAATACCAAGAGATCATGTTGCTCGATTTGTAAACTAATTGTATCACTGATATACAAGTCATTTAATTGTGACCTAAGTCGAGATGCGTCTGTTAACAACACTGTTCCATGAAATGACAGGAAGTCCAGGAGCGATATTGTTTGTATGATTTTAGAAGGTAAAGCAATCCCGCTTGCCTCAAGCACAATGTGATCTGGCAAAATCTCATTTGAATTCATACTCTCCAAAGTTTCTATCAACTCATTTCCATAGCTACAACATACACATCCACCCGCGATGCTCAGAACGGAGTCAGTTCTAGCTTCAATTAATGACTCGTCAATGTTAACGTCACCAAAGTCATTCACCAATAGAGCTATTTTTTTCTTGGTTGTCTTAAGTAAATTATTTATTAATGTCGTTTTACCTGTTCCAAGGTAACCGGAGATCAATGTCAGAGGAATGCCCACAATCACGCACTATTTTTAATAATATGTGGCTTGCCACCTTTGATTGTCCCTAAGATCTTTTGATCTTTGAATTTAATTTCTTCAACATCAAAAGGATCCTCCTCTAAGATGCAACAATCTGCTTTTTTTCCTGTTTCTAAGGACCCTACTTCATGATCTATCTTAAGAGTAAATGCCGCACCTAAAGTGATCGCATATAACGCTTCCATTTTATTAATTTTTTCATAATCCCCCAAAGTTCTTCCTGAAAATGTTAATCTATTCATAGCACACCAAGCTGTAAATAGTGGGCCAAGGGGAGTTACTGGGGCATCGGAGTGTATTGCCAAAGGGACTTTTTCTTGTAGTGCTGTTTTACAGGCATTCATTCGATGAGCTCTTTCTGGTCCGACCGTTAGAGAGTAATGTTCATCTCCCCAATAAAAATGGTGGTTAGAAAATAAGTTTGCGCACATTCCAAGCTTATGCATCCTTTTAAATTGAGCAGTTGATGCAAGCTGACAATGTTGCAAAGTAAATCTATGATCATTTTTAGGAAATTTAGCCAGAGCACCTTCCAGACAATCGAGAGCTAATTCTGTAGCCTCGTCTCCATTAGTATGCGTGTGTACTAATATATTATTTTCTAATGCAAGCTCATAGGCTTCTTGTATATGTTCCGGTGCTGTATACCACATGCCGTTGGGGGCACCATTATAATATCCAGGCCACTTAAGTCTAGCCGTGAAGCCTTGAATTGAGCCGTCTGCAACAATTTTTATTGAGCCTAGTCTTAGATTTTCCGTAGATTTTTGTTTGAGTTCTAAGACTTTGGAAATTAATTCTTTTGGGCTAATCCCCTGCATTAATTTTAAAGACACGATTCGAGCTGGAAAATCTGCTTCTGATGTAACCTTTAGCATCATTTCAACGGCCTCATCTGTTTGAAGGTTCGCAAGGTCAGCAGCAGTAGTGACCCCGGCTCTGGCACATATTTTTCCAAAGTTTCTTAGGCCTTCTGCATCTCCTGAAAGCCAATCCTTGCCTAAACCTACATGCCTTGTTACTAAAGCAATGGTTTCAGCCCCTCTTATCTCCCCAGATGGAAGACCATCATCACCGAGAGGAAGGCCCTCATGATTTATGCCTGTTCTCAAAAATCCTGCCAGCTTTAAGCCTACTGAGTTTATATTGAGTTTATGTCCAGATGCATGTAG